>DATFCC010000034.1:0-3412 GCA_035253505.1 Hyphomicrobiaceae bacterium | reverse complement strand
CCTTTCGGGGTAATCCAAGAGAATGAGATGGCGGCACCCGAGTTGCAATTCAGTTTTTCGGTGTTTTTGCTCTATCATCGCCCAGGGATTGCCACTTGGCATGATGCCTGCGTCTTCGAGTGCCGGCGCGCGACCGCGGCGCCGTTATGGTTAAGGGCGATCGCCGGTGTGGGGGATCAAAAACTTGCAGAACGTGATCTTGCGTAGTCGACGGGTTGCGGCGAGCCGCGCCCATAGGGTCCTGCTGGTCGTCCCGCTCCTGCTGGCATTGGCTTTTCCCGGGCTGCTTTCGAGCGATGCCGTCGCCGGCGCCCCTCGGCTCGCGCCCGGCGACCGCGTGACCGTCACGGTTTTCGGGCAGGCGGACCTGACCGGCGCCTACCAGGTCGACGGTGATGGCAATCTCGACCTGCCGCTGGTGGGGGCGATTGCGGTGGCGCGGCTGACCACCAAGGAATGCGAGCAACTGATCTCGACCCAGCTCGCGAACGGATATCTCCGCAATCCGGTCGTCAGCGTCCGCCTTACCGAGCCCCGCCCGCTGTACGTGCTGGGCGACGTCAAGGCTGCCGGCGCGTTCCCCTTCCGCTACGGCAGCACGGTGCTGAGCGCGGTTGCGCTCGCTGGGGGATATGCCACGACGGACATGCCCCAGTCGGTGGCCGCCGCCGAGTTCCTGATTGCCGAGGAGCGGGTCCAGACGCTGGAGGCATCCCGCCGCATCCTGCTCATCCGCAAGGCCCGCCTGGAAGCGCAACGCGACGGCAAGGCCACCTTTGCGGCACCGGCCTTCCCGTCGAGCGAGCTCACCGAGAAGATCAAGGCCGTGATCGCCGCGACGGTGGCCAGCGAAACCGAGGCCCTGGGCACCCAGGCCGCTGCACTTGCCTCCGATCTCGAGCTGCTGCGCAGCCAGAAACCGCGCCTGGAAGAGGCCGCCGCAGCCGTCGAGAAGCAGATCGTCGCCGAAAAGACGCAATTCGACCTGGTCCAGGGCCAGCTCAACGACGTGGCCCGGCTCCAGTCGCTGGGCCTCGCCCGGCGCACCACCGAGGTGACCCTCCAGCGCGAGCAGGCCGCGCTCGACAGCAACATCTCGCGTTATCGGTCTGAGCTTGCCCGACTCGCGGTTGCCGTGGGCGAGTTCGACATCAAGGTCCAGGACACGCAGCACGCCTATGACAGGCGGGTCGCAGCCGAGCTGCAGGATGTCCGCACGAAACTGCTCGAGATCGAGACCACGCTGCCCAGTGCGCGCGACCTGCGCGAGCTGCGGGCGCAGCAAGCCGCTGGCACCGCGCTGCCTGCCGGCTCCGACGCCCCACGCGTCCTCGTCGTCACGCGCGCGGTCGACGGCAAGGTCAAATCGATGAACGTGACGGAAGACACGCTGCTGGAGCCCGGCGACGTCGTCGAGGTGCGTCGTGTGCGAGAACGCGAGCGCGCGTCCTCGCTGCCGAAGCCCGGCGCACAGGCCGAGGCAGCGCCCGCTGCCGTCACGGTCAGCCGCTGAGGCGACCTCCACACCGAACCCGCGGGAGGTCGGCAGCGTGTTCCAGGATGCCAGGCAGTTGCCGGACCGATCCGCGCTGGAGGCGGATATCTGCATCGTCGGTGCCGGCGCGGCGGGCACGACGCTTGCCACCGAGCTCATCGGCAGCGGGCTGCGCGTCCTGGTCATCGAGAGCGGTGGCCTGGCTTACGACGCCCGCACGCAGGCGCTGCATGCGGGCGTGAATGCCGGGCTGCTGTATGAGCCGCTCGACCTGTGCCGGGTCCGCACCTTCGGCGGCAGCACCGATCGCCGCGGCTGGGGCGGCTGGTGCAAGCCGCTGGCGGATCTGGATTTCGAGTATCGCGACTGGGTCCCCCTCAGTGGCTGGCCCATCGCCAAACGCGACCTCGCACCCTACTATCGCCGCGCCTTCGCCACGCTCTCCCTCGACCCGGAAACGGAGCGGCTGGCAGAGGCCGATAGGCGACGCGACGACGTGCTTCCCCTCGACAGCCGGGCCTGCATCAACGAGCCGTGCCCGCTGAGCCCGGCGCCGCACCTGGGCGAGGTTACACGCGACAGATTGCGGGCCGCCGGCAACGTACGCGTCCTCCTTCACGCCAACGTGACGCAGATCGTCACCGACGAGGATCGGCGCACGGTGACGCACCTGGATGTGGCCACCCTCACAGGCAAAACCCACACAATCACCGCCGGCCGGTATGTCCTCGCCGCCGGCGGCATCGAGAACGCACGTCTCATGCTTCTCTCCAACAGGGGCCACGCGGAAGGCCTGGGCAATGCGTCCGGCTACGTTGGGAGGTGCTTCATGGAGCATCCCCGCTACGCCTGGGGTCGCCTGTCCGGGCAGCACCTGGCTCCGCTGCTGCGCCGCTACGATCCAGGCACCGTCGTCGGGCACAGACGCGCCCAGGCCGCAGCCGATCGGCGCGCACCTCTGTTCGGCGCGAGCCTGGCGCTGTCTGCCGAGGCGCAGCGCACCGAGCGCCTGCTCGGTGCCCGCACCTGGCTGGTGCCCGTGTCGGGCGGCGGCGACCGCGCCGGGGGGGTCGAGTTCAAGGAGCTTGTTTTCTGGCTCAAGAAACGCCGCCTGCCCTCGGATCTGGGCAGGCGCTGCGGCGCGATCCTGCGCGACCTCCCCAATGCCGCTGCGGCCGCCGGCGCGCACCTCATGGCCAAGCTCAGGCCCGCCGCCCAGTGGCAGTTCATCACGGTGCTCGAGCAGGAGCCGGACCCGCACAGCCGGATCACGCTGGACAGGAGTCGCGATGCGCTGGGGCTCCAGCGCGTCCGCCTCGATTGGCGCATCGGCGAGTTGACTCGCAAGACCCTGAGGCGGACGCGCGAGATCTTCTGCACCGAACTGCGCAGCGCCGGCTTCGACTGCACCATCGCCGGCCCTCGCGGCGAGGGATCCAACCAGGACGAGGAGGCGCCGCGCTGGGTCTGGCACCATATGGGGACCACGCGCATGGCGGCGGATCCGAAAAACGGGGTCGTGGACGCCCAATGCCGCGTGCATGGCATCGCCAATCTTTATGTCGCCGGCAGCTCGGTGTTTCCAACGGTCGGCAACGATATGCCCACCCTTACGGTCGTGGCCCTCGCCCATCGCCTCGCCGATCACTTGCAGGGTCTGTTTGGAAGGGTCCCGAGCAAGCAATATCTGCCCGAGAATGAACGCTTGCGCCCGGCCGTGGCAGAGGGGCCTTTGGGCGTTTGAAACACACACTAACCATTCGGTAAGTGTGGGCTCTGCAATCCCGCCTGGGACGTGTATCTGTGTCGAACGGGAGAATGCGGGCTCTCTTCTTGGGGCGTGTGGGTGAGTTCCGAAGAACCGAAGGTGCGTCGGATCGAGCGCTCAAAAAGCGCCACCGAAGTATTTGCCGGCGG
>DATFCC010000033.1:0-4146 GCA_035253505.1 Hyphomicrobiaceae bacterium | reverse complement strand
AAGCCCTGATCCTCGTCATGCTCACGCCGCTCGCCCGGCGCGCGGTCGAGCGCGCGCAGCATGCGCGTCACCGCTTCATCGACGGCGGGGTCGCTGTCGAGGGGGCGGCGCCATTCGGCCAGCTGCCGGCCAAGCGCATGGGAGGGCGGGGTGTTCTGCCGCATGCACCATCAACACCCAACCCACCTTGGCAGTTGCGTGGCATCACTTGTGACTTTTTGGTGTGTTCTCGGCGCTACAGTATGGTCACCGAAAGCTCGAAAAGCCGCTCGGAATGCGGCTGGATGGCGACGATTCCCGGTTTTTCGGCCAATTCTCCGTCAAAATCGACCGGACTGGCGAAACCCTGCCAAGGCTCGAGGCAGACGAAGCCGGCTCCCGGTTTTGACCAGATTCCGAGATGCGGCAGGGCCGGAAACTCGAGTTCCAGGCGGCGGCCGGTCGCAGGGCCATAGGTCAGGCGTCGACTCCGTAGCCGGTCGAAAATCAGCGCATCGCGCTGGAACAGGGCATCGGCCAGAGCCAGGCGGTCGCCTGCCACCGGCGTCGCCTCCGGCCCGCCCAGCAGGCCACCCGCCAGGCGGCGGATCGGCTCAGGCTCGGGCTCCCCGAACCGCACGTCATGATCCTCGCGCGCCACGCCGGGGACGAGCGGCCAGCGAAAGGCGGGATGGAAGCCGAACGAGGCGGGCATCGGTTCCGCGCCGTCGTTGGCAATCGTGGCGCTGATCGTGAGCCGCGCGCCGTCGAGCGCGTAGGTCACATCGAGTTGGAACGCGAAGGGATAGCGCGCGCGGGTCTCGTCATTGGCGCGCAGTCGCCAGGTGCAGCGCGTCGAGCTCGCCTCCGCCAACTCGAACGTCGATGTGCGAGCGAAGCCGTGACGCAGCAGCGGATAGTGCTGCCCGCGCACGGTGATGCGGTCGTCCTTTACGTTGCCGACGACTGGGAACAGCAACGGCGAGCGGCCAGCCCAGACATCGGGGTTGCCGTCCCACAGCAGCTCTTCGCCAGCAGCGGTGTGCAGGCGCTGCAGCTCCGCGCCGCGCGCCGACACGGCGGCGCCGAGAGTCCCGTTCTGAAGTGTGGCGACATCGACCATGTTCAGCCTCTTACCGCGACCAGTATCGCACCCATCGCAATCAGGGCGACGCCCGCCCAATTCACGGCGCTCAACCGCTCGCCGAGAAAGATCACGCCGAACAGCGCGACCAGCACGACGCTCAGCTTGTCGATCGGCGCGACCCGCGCTGCATCGCCGAGCTTGAGGGCGCGAAAGTAACAGAGCCATGACGCGCCGGTTGCCAGGCCCGATAGCACCAGGAAGATCCATGTCTTGCCCGGGATCGTGCCCGGCGCCTGCCACTGGCCGGTCGCCGCGACGATCGCCGTCGCCGTGCCCAGGATGACGATGGTGCGGATCAACGTGGCGAGATCGGAGCCGATATCGGCCACGCCGATCTTGCCGAAGACGGCGGTGAGGGCGGCGAAAGCTGCCGATAGAAGCGCCCATGGTAGCCATGAGAAAATTGCAGGCATGGTTTCTCCCAACGGTCGGCGTGGTAGGGTGCGGCCGCGCGTCCCGAAGCTGGATCAGCGTGAAAGGAAAAGAAAGATGAGCGTGCGTGCGGGACGTGAGTTCCTGGCGATTCCCGGCCCGACCAACGTGCCCGACGAGGTGCTGCGGGCCATGCACCGCCCCGCGGTCGACATTTATGCAGGTCCGCTGCTCGCGCTGACCGACAGCCTGCTGAAGGACGTCGCCCGGCTGTTCCGCACCACCGGCCGCGCCTACATCTACATCGCCAACGGCCACGGCGCCTGGGAGGCCTCGCTCACCAACATCCTGAGCAAGGGCGACAAGATCCTCGTCCTTGAATCCGGCCGATTCGCCATAGGCTGGGGCGAGAGCGCGCGCCGCATGGGCGTCGACGTCGAGATCCTGAAGGGCGATATGCGCCGCGCCGTACGGCCTGCCGAGGTCGAGGCGCGGCTCAAGGCAGACAAAGGCAACACCATCAAGGCGATCCTGGTCGCGCAGATCGACACCGCATCGGGCGTGGTGAACGACATCGAGGCGATCGGCCAGGCGATCCGCGCCGCCAAGCACGAGGCGCTGCTGATGGTCGACGCCGTGGCGTCGCTCGGCTGCATGCCGCTCGAGATGGACAAGTGGGGCGTCGATGTCGCGATGTCCGGCTCGCAGAAGGGCATGATGACGCCGCCAGGCCTGGGCTTCGTGGTCGCCAACGACCGCGCGCGCGAGGTGCACAAGAAAGCGGGCCTGCGCACGCCCTACTGGGACTGGACCGACCGCGAGGGCCCCGCCCATTACCAGAAGTATGCCGGCACACCGCCCGAGCACCTGCTGTTCGCGCTGCGCCAGGCGCTCGACATGGTGTTCGAGGAGGGGCTCGAGAACGTGTGGCGCCGCCACATGCTGCTGGCCGAAGCCGTGCGCCGCGCGGTCGGCGTGTGGGGCGAGGGACAGGCGATCGGCTTCAACATCATCGAGCCCAACGAGCGCTCCAACTCGGTGACCTGCGTGCTGATGAACGGCCGCGATCCCGAGACGCTCCGCGCCTACTGCAATGAGAAGTGCGGCGTGATCCTCGGCCACGGCATCGGCGAGCTGACCGGCAAGGCGTTCCGCATCGCCCACATGGGCCACGTCAATGCGCCGATGATCCTCGGCACGCTGGGCGTGATCGAGACAGCGCTGGGCGCGCTCGAGGTGCCGCACGCCCGCGGCGGTGCGCAGGCCGCGATCGACTGGCTGAGCGCCGAGGTCAAGGCTTAGCGCGTGATGAGGTAAGCTCGAATCGGATTCCTCCCCATTCTACGGGGCGGATACATCTTGCTCACGCTCCCTCTCCGCCACGAAGTGGGGGAGAGGGTGGGGCCCATTGCGAAGCAATGGGAGGGTGAGGTGGTCGGCGTTACGAAAGAGTCGCCGGGTGACGAAAGATAAAGAATCCCGACACCTCTCCCTCCCCGCGCAAGCGCGGGTCTCCTCCCTCTCCCCCGCGTATGACGCGCGCGGAGAGGGCCTTTGAGATGTGTCCACCCCTTGGCATATGAATGGGCAGGAACCAGACTCATCACGCTTTAGCGCCGGCGCGCTTCGCCAGCCGCTCGCCGATCACCCGTCGGCTCTGCTCCAATACAGTCGACGGCTTCACGCCGGCGTGGCGGCACAGGCAAGCCCAGTAGAACAGTACGTCGCCCAGCTCGTGGGCGAGCCGGCCCTGGTCCAGCGGCTCGCCGCGCAGGTTGCGCTTGATCGCCTCGCCGACCTCGGCAGCGTCGCCGACCAGCGAGAGCGCCAGCACAGCGAGGTCGTCGCGTGTGCCGGCCGGCAGCGCGCCTTGCGCCCATTCGGCGTAGCTATCGATGTCCATGTCGAGCCTCCCCGGCCGGATTGACGCCGGGAGCATGGACCGGGACCGTGCCAACCGTCACGCTGTGTTCCGCCTGCGAACGATGGCAGAGTGGCCGTCGACATGACCGAAAGCCGCGTCCACCTGCGCGCGGTCCTGCTCGGGCTGCGCATCGACACCAGGAGCCTCGACCATCCGGACACGATGGCGCTGTCGCCACTGACTCTGCGCGTGGGCGCCGGCGGAACGGCCTTCGTTTTTCGCTATGGCGTCGCGGTGTTCTGCGATGCCACGCCGGACGAAGAGCGCAGGGTGATCGATTCGCTGCAATCGAACACCGTCGAGCGGCTGGAGACGCCCGAGACCGACGAGATCCAGGCGCTGGTGAGGCCGGAGGAGGACGACCGGCTCGATCCCAACGGGGTCATCGTCCTGAAGGACAATTCAAACGAGCGCCTGCATATCATCGCCGACGTACTGTCGAAGAGCCTGGTGCTGGCGCACCTCGAGGCGCAGCTCAACACGACCTTCGACCGGATCGATCGGCTGGCGATCGGGGTCAAGCAGCGCGGGCGCGGCGGCCGGCGGCTGCGCGAGCTGGTCCGCCAGATCGGCGACGTGCTGCTGACGCAGCATCGGATGATCGGCCGCGTGGCGGCGGGCGACAAACCGGACCTGCTATGGGACAGGCCGGACCTCGAGCGGCTCTACGGGCGGCTCGCCGCCGAATACGAGCTGACCGAGCGTAGCGAGGCGGTCGATCGCA
>DATFCC010000032.1:0-7566 GCA_035253505.1 Hyphomicrobiaceae bacterium | reverse complement strand
TGAAAGGCGGTGAAGGAGGTTGCCGCACAGACGAGCGCAGCCAGCAGCACGAGGCGAAGGTCGTGCTCAACGGCAATGCGGGTCATGACGCGAAGCACAGGGGCGCCCACACAGAAAAGTACCGCTTTCAGATAGCAGGTGTTGCTCAAAGGGGCGTTAAACCTGCCGCCGCCAGACCCGACCGAACGGCTTGGCAGGCAAGCGGAATTGGCTCGCACACCCTAACGATCAGTGAGCGGCATTGGTTAGCGGGGCGCTAATTGCGGATGCGGCCGCCCGGGGCCTGGTCGCGCGCAGGAGACCGCGTTGCGCCCGCCACAACACCTTTGCGTCGTTTGCCGGGGTCCTCCGCGGCCGGGGCACTTCCCACCCGGGTCCGTTACTCTACTGTGTTGCACGTGAAACCGGCAGCGGCCGCACACCAACGAGAGGAGGATCGTCCCCGATGCCACTTCCCGCCGACACCGACGCCTCGACGCCGAAGCACCTGCGCGACAGGTACGCCATCGTCGGGGTTGGCGAGACCACCTACACGCGCGGCTCCGGCATGACCACGCGGTCGCTCGGCACCTGGGCCGTCCGCAACGCCATCCTGGACGCCGGCCTCACACCCGCCGATGTCGACGGCATGCTGTCCTACCAGTCGGGCGACTCCACGTTCGCCCCCTTCATCGCCGGCGATCTCGGCATCCGGCTCAACTTCTACATGGACGTGTTCGGCGGCGGCTCGTCCACGGAGGCGCTGATCGGCATCGCCATCGGCGTCATCGAGGCCGGCATGTGCAACACGGTGGCCATCTTCCGCGCCATGAACGGCTTTTCCCAGGTGCGCATCGGCGGCACCGGCGCCCGCTCGGCCGTGCCGGTCAACAGCGACATGCTGCACAGCCGGGCCTACGGCTGGCAGAGCGCCGGGCAGATGTTCAGCCCCACCTTCATGCGCCATATGTACGACTATGGCACCATGCCGGAGCAGGTCGCCGCCGTGCGCGCCGCCCACAGCAACCACGCCTCCAACAACCCGAAGGCCTACTACAAGAAGCGCGTGACGGTGCAGGACGTGCTGGCAAGCCGCCTGATCTGCAAGCCGCTGCACCTGCTCGACTGCTGCGTGGAGACCGACAACGCTACCGCCATCATCGTCACCACGGCTGAGCGCGCGCGCAACCTCAAGCACACGCCGGCGCTGATCCGCGGCGTGGCGGGCCGCGTGTGCAAGCCGCGCATCGACATGCACTACCAGCACGGGCCCATCTCGACGGTGGCGGGCAAGTACGCGCGCGACATCCTGTGGCCGAACTCCGGCGTCGGGCCCGAGGACGTGGACGTCACCGGCTCTTATGATGCCTTCACCTTCACCACCATGCTGCAGCTCGAGGACTACGGCTTCTGCAAGAAGGGCGAAGGCGGCGACTACGTCAGCAACGGCACCATCAACCTCGGCGGCAAGCGGCCCAACAACACCAGCGGCGGACACCTGTGCGAGGGCTACACGCACGGCATGAACATGGTGATCGAGAACGTGCGCCAGCTCCGCCACGACGTCGACGACAGTTGCCCCGTTGGCGCCGACGGCAAGCGCAAGCACACTTACGACTACAAGGAGGGCGGCTGCCGCCAGGTGAAGAACTGCGAGGTGACCGCCAACCTGGGCTGGGCCATGCCGGGCACCGGCTCGGCCATGGTCATGCGGCGCGGCTGAGCGAGGGAGAAGACCCATGCCCGTTCAAGGACAGCATCTGGGAATGTCGCTCAGCCTCGACGATCTCGAGGTCGAGAATCTCGCGTACTTCAAGCACTGTGCGGAGCACAACTTCCATCTGCAGGCGTGCGCGCAATGCTCGCTGCTGCGCTATCCCCCGACCACCGCGTGCCCGTGGTGCATGGCCCGCGAGTCCAAATGGGTGCCGGTGGAAGGCAAGGGCGCCGTGCACTCCTATACGGAAGTGCACCACGCCATCCAGCCCGCATTCAAGGGCCACACGCCCTACCTGATCTTGCTCGTCGACCTCGACCGGCAACTGGGCAAGCCCACCGAGCACGACGCATTGCGCGTCGTCGGCAATCTCACCACGCCGGACGGCACTCTCGCACCGCCCGACATGGTCAAGCGCGTCGGCATCGGCACGCGCGTGCGCATGGTCTTTACCGACGTGGCACCCGGGCTCGCCCTGCCGCAGTGGACGATCGATGAGACGGCCAGGCAGCCCGACAAGCCCTGGCGCTACCCGCAGGAGTAGGGGGCGGAAGCGACGGCCGAGAGGGGCGGCGAGGGGTCAGACCCCTCGGTAGACCGATGCGGTTCCATCGGAAACGCCTGGCGAGGGGTCTGACCCCTACTGCCTACTGCCTACTGCCTACTCCCGCTCAGCAGCCCATGGCAGTGGCAACACCGCGGAAGCTGTCGGCCACCACGTCCCAGTCGCGCTCGGCCTTGAAGTCGCGATCCTGCTTTGCCCCGTACTCGGTTGGACGCGCGACGAAGGCCGTGCGCAGACCGGCACTGGCGGCGGCCGCCAGGTCGCCGTTGTGCGCCGCCACCAGCATCACCTGGGACGGCGCCAGGTTGAGCAGCTCGGCACTCCCGATGTAGGCCTGCGCCAGCGGCTTGTAGGCGCGAGCCGGCTCGGCGCCGAGGATGACGTCCCACGGCAGTCCGCCGTGCTTGGCCATGCGTGTGAGCAGGCCGACATTGCCGTTCGAGAGCGTGCCGATGATGTAGCGCGACTTCAGGCGCCACAGGCCCGGCACCGAGTCCGGCCACGGGTTGAGCCGGTGCCACACCTTGTTCACATGGTCCTTGTCAGCCTCGCTCAGCTTGTCGAGACCATACCTGCCTGCGAGCTTGTCGAGGCTCTCCCGGTGCAGCACGTCGAGAATGGTCCACGGCCGGCGGCCGGTGCGCACGTCGTCCATGGCCGGCTGGTAGAGGCCCCGCCAGTCGTCGGCGAAGGCTGCCCAGTCGGCCTTGATGCCCTTTTCGGTGCCGAAGCGGGTCATGTCGTCGATGATGCTCGTGCGCCAGTCGACGACGGTGCCGAACACGTCGAACAGCAGGGCTTGCACGTCGGGCTTGCTGGGCATGACCACCTCACTGAATCGGGATGGCCGCGATATCGCACGCGGCGGGCACGGCGCCGGCCGCTCAGTTGATGAAGCGGTCGCGCCATTGCGGAGGCGGAAGCATGCAACTCTCCGTGCGGCCAAACAAGGCATAGCGGCTCTGCGCCACGCGATCGTAGAGCCAGTTGCCCAGCGCGCGCGGCAAGAGTCCCACGAGCGCCAGTGCGCGCCACGGACCGCCCAGGGCATGGCCGACGGCAGCCACGGTGTCGAGCTTGGTGTGGACGCGACCCTCAACGAGCACGAGATTGCTCTCGAAAGCCTCCGTATCGAGACCATAGTGGCGGTAGAGCGCCTGTCCCAGCGGCGACTGCGCCGTCGTCAGCCGGAACGCGGCATGCTTGTCGTGCTTCAGGATGAATTTAGCGAAGCCGGAGCACAGCACGCACATGCCGTCGAACACGATGAGCGCCTTGTCGTCCGGAAACGACGGCACCGCCGCATCCGCGCGATAGCTGTAGGCAGGAAAATGCTCGGGCCGCCCGGAAACGCGCTGGACCGGCCGCCTGTCTCTATCGGTCACGCGCCGGTCTGAGCCCGGTGGCGCAGGAAATGATCGGCCAGCACGATCGCCATCATCGCCTCGCCGACCGGCACGCCGCGGATGCCGACACAGGGATCGTGCCGGCCCTTGGTCGAGATGTCGGTGTCCTGCCCGAACCTGTCGATGGTGCGGCGTGGGGTGAGGATGGACGAGGTCGGCTTCACAGCGAAGCGCACCACGACCGGCTGGCCGGTCGAGATCCCGCCCAGGATGCCGCCCGCGTTGTTCGAGATGAACTGCGGCTGGCCGTCGTTGCCCATGCGGATCTCGTCTGCGTTCTCCTCTCCGGTCAGCTCAGCGGCCGCCATGCCGGCGCCGATCTCGACACCCTTCACCGCATTGATGCTCATCATGGCGCCGGCCAGGTCCTGGTCGAGCTTGCCGTAGATGGGTGCGCCCCATCCCGCCGTCACGCCCTCCGCCACCACCTCGATGACGGCGCCGACCGAGGATCCCGCCTTGCGCGTTTCGTCGAGGTAGTCGGACCAGGTCTTGACGATGCCGGGATCGGGCGAGAAAAACGGATTGTTGTCCACCTCCTGCCAGTTCCAACGCGACCGGTCGATCTTGTGTCTGCCGACCTGCACCAGCGCGCCGCGGATCGTCACCCCCGGCAACACCTTGCGTGCGACGGCGCCGGCGGCAACGCGCATGGCGGTCTCGCGCGCACTCGAACGCCCTCCGCCACGGTAGTCGCGAATGCCGTATTTACTCCAGTACGTGTAGTCGGCGTGACCGGGGCGAAACTTGTCCTTGATGTCGGCGTAGTCGCGGCCACGCTGGTCGACGTTGTCGATGATCAGCGAGATGGGGGTGCCGGTCGTCACCTGCCGCCCGGCATCGTCCTCGAACACACCCGAGACGATGCGCACCGCATCGGGCTCCCGCCGCTGGGTGGTGAACCGGGACTGTCCCGGCCGGCGCCGGTCGAGGAAGGCCTGAATGTCCTCGGCAGCGAGTGGGATGCGCGGCGGGCACCCATCGATGACGCAGCCGATCGCGGCGCCGTGGCTCTCACCCCAGGTCGTCACCCTGAACAGATGTCCGAACGTGTTGTGCGACATTGAGGCGAGCCGCCGCTGCACCGGGGTGAAAGGACGGTTCTGTCTTAGCCGAGCCGCTTCATGCGTTGCAACGCGTCTGCCCGGACATCCCCTTCGCACCTGCAAAAATGGCGCGCCTGCGCGAGCCTATACAACGAGCTTAACGAGATGCGCAGAAATATCGTGTCCTTCGCGCAACGCGTGAGGTCTCTGCGCCTCTCAGTCATCAGCCGTTCATCTACGCGCTTCTAGTGTCGTTGGCGCGTGCCACGCACGGCTACGGGGGTGGTCACTTCGCCTGCTACCATGCTCTGCGGCCACGCACTTTTTCCGTTCTTGGGAGGTCTTGGAATGTACATCAGGAAGACACTGGTTGCCGCGCTGGCACTGGCGATCGCCATCGCCTTCTCCGGGCTCGGCGAGCTACAAGCCGCCACGTTCGTGAACCCCGGCTCGCAGCCCGCGACCGACAACATGACCCACGTGGTCAAGATGAAGAAGAAGAAGGCCAAGAAGAAGAAGAAAGGCAAGAAGAAGGGCAAGAAGGCTCGCAGCAAGGCCGGCGGTTGCGGCACCTACATGTATTACAGCAAGAAGTCCCGCAAGTGCATGGACGCGCGCAACAAGAAGTAACGCGCCGTCCAGACCCGCATCAACAGGCGGCCGAGGCTCATGCCCCGGCCGCTTTTTCATTGCAGAGCTTCAGCGGAAGCGAGGGCGCACGATCAATTGCCGAGCCGCGTCGCCGCTTCCCTGGCCTCCTCGTGGTCGGGAGCAAGCTCCAGAGCCTTGCGATAGTCCGACCGGGCCGCATCGTCATTGCCCAGCTCCTCGTGGACGGCGCCGCGGCTCACGAGTGCCTCAACGTCCTCCGGATCGAGCTTGATGGCCTGGTTGAAATCGGCGAGTGCGGTCTCGTACTCGCCCCGATTGGCGTAGGACAATCCGCGGTTGTAGAAGGCGCGCGGATTGTCCCGGTTCAGCCGGATCGACTGCGTGTAGTCGGCAATCGCCAGGTCGGACTGGCCCTTCACCTCGTAGGCCTGGCCGCGGTTGTTGAACGCGTCCGGGTCGGTGGGGTCGAGCCTGATCGCTTCGGAGTAGTCGGCGATGGCGAGGTCTTGCTCGCCCATCTGGTCGTAGACGTTGCCGCGATTGAAAAAGGCGACCGAGTTCGCGGGATCGATCTTGATCACCTCGGTATAGTCATTGATGGCTGCCTGCCGCTCCCCGGCCTGCTCGTTGAGAACGCCGCGCTGCAGCAGGACCTCCGTGAGGATGTCCTCGTCGCCCTTGGCCTCACCGACAGCTCCCGTGCAGGCGGCGATCCGCGCCTGCGTCTCCCGGCGCTCGTCCTTGCAGGCCGCAAGCTGGTCGGCGAGCGACTGGCCGCGGGCGAAATCGATCGGCATAATGAGTAGCCAGAGTGCCAGGGGCGCATCCGCCCACCTCGTCCGGCGGCGCTCGGCGTGCATGCGGCATCTCCCCTCTTCGGCCGGGGCCTATGTAGGTGGCTTCGCCGGTGCTGCACCAGCCGAATTTTCGACTGGATCTTCGGCCCGGGATGAGCACATCGTCCTGTGTGGCTCGACAGTCACGGAGGCTCGGGACCGGGCGAATCGCAGGTGGCATGCGCTGCATTTAGCACCTAAGAAAGGCCGGGCTCGTCGCTGGGGGAAAGCTAAGGAGAAAGCAATGCGCACCATGATCGTTGCCGTCGGCGCTGTTGCGCTGGCCGTTGCCGTTTTCGCCCAACCAGCCGCGGCCAAGAAGAGCAAGATGGGCTGCGAGGTCGGCAAGGAGCATTGGGATGCGGGCGCGGGCAAGTGCATGCCCGGCAAGGCCGCGAAGAAGAAGAAGACGGGCTGAAGCCGGACACCCTCGCGCATCCCATGGCGAATCCCGGCTTCGGCCGTAGGGCGCAATAGGCGCCAGCCGTGTTGCGCCGCTTCATCGGCTGATCGGCGCAATACGCTTCGCTATTGCGCCCTACACGCTCCAGGATGGCGCGCCGGCGGCATGCGGCGCCTCAGAGCCAGCGCTCGCGCCCCGCCTCGCGCTCCCATGGCGAATCCCGACTTCGGTCGTAGGGCGCAATAGGCCTCAGCCGTATTGCGCCGCTTCATCAGCCGATCGGCGCAATACGCTTCGCTATTGCGCCCTACACGCTCCAGGATGGCGCGCCGGCGGCATGCGGTGCCTCAGAGCCAGCGCTCGCGCCCCGCCTCGAGCAGAAGCACTTTGTCCTGCGGCACGTCGAGGCGGAACATTTCCGCGGGCGAAAGATCCAGGCATAGCCCGCGCAGGACGCGCATGACGCCTCCGTGGGCGACGACCAGCGAGTCCCCTCCGACGTCCCTGGCCCAGCCGCCCACCCGCGCGGAGAGCTCCCGGTAGCTTTCGCCGCCCTTCGGCTGCCAGCCCCATTTGTCGGCTTCGCGCGCCGCAAACCCGGCCGGGTCGCGGACGGGCAGCTCGTGCCACAGCTCACCCTCCCAATGGCCGTAGTGAACCTCGCGGAGCCGGTCGTCGCAGCGGTAGCCGCCTGGCGGCAGGCCGAGCTTGGCGCGCATGATCTCGATGGTCTCGCGCGCCCGCAGCAGCGGGCTCGAGACATGGTCGAGGCTTGCAGCGTCGCCTCCGAGCACGGCCGCCAGCGCCTGCCCGTTGCGCGCAGCCTGGCTGCGGCCGGTGGCGTTGAGCGGGATATCCCGTTGACCCTGGTAGCGCTGCGCCTTGTTCCAGTCCGTCTCGCCGTGGCGGACGAAGTAGATCCTGATTCCCGCCTTCAGCATTCCGTGCGGCCGCGCTTGTGAAGGGGCGCCGTGCGCCCACCCCGAAGGGAGCGCACGGCGG
>DATFCC010000031.1:0-27731 GCA_035253505.1 Hyphomicrobiaceae bacterium | reverse complement strand
GGCAGCGGCCCGTATCGAGGCCGCCGACGGAGTATCTGCTCACCCTCGGCCCAGTCGTTTCATGCGGTCGAGCGCACCTTGCAGGATGAGCGTCGCTGCCACCTTGTCGACGACCTGCGACCGGCGCCGCCGCGAAAGATCGGCTTCCAGGAGCGACCGCTCGGCGGCCGCGGTCGTCAGCCGCTCGTCCCAGAGCAGAAGCGGCAGAGGCGTCAGGCGCGCGATATTGCGCGCGAACGCGCGGGTGGCCTGGGCGCGCGGCCCCTGCCTCCCATCGAGATTGACCGGAAACCCGATCACGAGCCCGCCGATCTCGTGCGCATCGACGAGTTCCAGGAGCCGGCGCGCGTCCGCGGTGAACTTGGTGCGTGCGAGGGTCGCGAGCCCCGAGGCGATGGTGTGCGTCACGTCCGACAAGGCCACGCCGATCGTCTTGGTGCCGACGTCGAGCCCCAGCAGGGGCTTTCGCGCCGGTACGGCGGCCGCGAACGCCTCCAACGGCAGCGGCGCACCCCGAGCTTGGCCGGACGAGCCGTTCATGAGCCGATCATGATCCTTGTTGCGGTCATGCCGCGCCTTATACTCCGCCGCGGCCCGCGGATGGCAAGCCGGCGAAGCCGGTCAGATGGATGAGCGCCAGGGAGGCGCTTGGCGCATGAAGATCACGTGGTACGGACATTCCTGCTTCAAGGTCGAGACGGGCAGCAGCGTCATCCTCATCGATCCATTCCTCAAGGGCAACCCGACCTTCGAGAAATCCGGCATCGGCTGGGATGACGCGACCGCGGGGGTGACGCACGTGGCGCTGACGCACGGGCATGCCGATCACGTCGGCGATGCGGCCGAGGTCTGCCGCAAGCGCAGCGCGCCGCTCTTCGCCAATTTCGAGCTGGCGATGTACGTCAAGGACAAGGGCGCCGACAAGATCGAGCCCATGAATACCGGCGGGATGGTCGCTGGCCCCGATTTCGAGCTGACCCTCGTCAACGCACTGCACTCCTCCTCCCAGGACGTCTACCTCGGCAATCCCAACGGCATCGTCATCCGCCCGAGCGAGGGCAAGACGCTTTATCACATGGGCGATACCGACATGTTCGCAGGGATGGCGTTGATCGCCGAGTTCCACAAGCCCGACATCGGCATCGTGCCGATCGGCGACCGGTTCACGATGGGCGCGCGGGCGGCGGCCTTCACGTGCAGGAAGTTCTTCCGGTTCGAGATGATCCTGCCCTGCCACTACGGCACGTTTCCGGGCCTGCTGGACCCTGACGCGGAGAAGTTCGTGACCGAGATGAAGGACCACAACGTGGTCGTTCCCAAGGTCGGGCAGACGCTCACGGTCTAAGTCAGGCGCACCTTGCCGCGCGCCGGCCCTCCGGCGCGCAGGAGTTCCCGCATGGCCGACAACGATCGAACCGCCGCGCCCGCCGCGTCGAAGCCCGCTGCGGACGCGCCGCCGGCGCCTCGCCCTGCGTCGGCCCGTACCGTGCTGACCCATCCTGGCCTCGTGCTGTGGTCTTTCACGGTGACGACCTTCATCTCCGCGCTGCTGCTGTTCTCCGTCCAGCCCATGTTCGCCAAGATGGTCCTGCCGGTGCTGGGCGGATCGCCTTCGGTGTGGGCGGTGGCGGTGTTCTTCTTCCAGGCCGCCCTGCTCGTCGGCTACTGCTACGCGCACCTGCTGATCGCGCGGGCGCCCATGATCGCCACGGGCGCCGTGCATCTGGGCGTGTGCGTGCTGGCCTTCCTGGCGCTACCGATCGGCTTGCCGTCGGGCTGGAGCGCACCCCCGCCCGGCGAGCCCTACCTCTGGCAGATCGGCCTCTTCACGGTGGCCATCGGCGTGCCGTTTCTTGCCGTCTCCGCCAATGCGCCCCTGCTGCAGGCGTGGTTTGTCCGCACCGGGCACCCGCAGGGGCGGGACCCCTATTTCCTCTATGCCGCCAGCAATCTCGGCAGCCTGATCGCCTTGTTGGGCTATCCCTTCGTGCTGGAGCCGGCGTTCGGCCTGCGCATGCTCAGCCGCCTGTGGGCCGCGGGCTTTGTCGTGCTGGTCGTGGCGCTGATTGCCGTCTTTTCCATCATGCGCGCGTGCCAGAAGGAGTTGGGAGCCGAGGGCGAGCGGCGGCTGCTGGCGGAGCCGGTGGAGGCCGACGCGGCGCCTGTCGCCGCGCCGAGATGGACCGACCGGCTCGGCTGGATCGGCCTGGCCCTCGTTCCCTCCGCCCTGCTCACCGCCTTCACTACCCACGTCACCACCGATGTGGCGTCCGCTCCGCTGCTGTGGGTGATGCCGCTCTCGCTCTATCTCCTCACATTCGTCCTGGTGTTCCGCGAGAAGCCGCTGATCCCCCGCAACGTGCTCCTCTATTTGCACCTCGCTGCCCTCGCGGTTGCGATGCTGGCGCTCTCGCAGACCAAGCACGAGACCTGGTTCCTGACGGCGGCAACGGGCGTCGCCGTGTTCTTCACCTCGGCCATGGTGGCGCACCGCACCCTTTACGAGGCGCGGCCGGCGGCCCGTTATCTCACCGAGTTCTACCTGTGGATGGCGTTCGGTGGTGCCCTGGGCGGCCTGTCGGCGGCTCTCATCGCACCCAAGGTCTTCAGCGAGGTGTTCGAGTATCCATTGCTGCTGGCCCTGTCCGTGGCATGCCGGCCCGGCGTGTTCGACGTCGCAGCCTTGCGCAGGACGGCAGCCAGTGCGGCCGCTCTCGTCGGGCGCATCCTGCCGGTGCCCGATCGGTGGCGCGGCAGCGAAATGACCGAGGAGGACAAGCAGAACGCGCTGGTGCTGTGGCTGATCGCCGCCGGCGGCATCCTCGCCATCTACTGGCTGCCGTGGGCCATGAGCCGCCTGGCCCTCAACATCGGCGACTGGGGCTCGACGTTCGTCGTCGTCGCGCTTCTTATCGTCGTGCTCGTGGCCGAGTTCCGCCGCCCACCGCGCCAGTTCGTGGCGGCCCTGCTGGTGTTCTGCGCGCTCACCTGGCTTCCCTCGGCCGTCAAGCGAGGCGAGGCCCAGCGCAGCTACTTCGGCGTCTACCGCGTGCAGACGGCCGACGATGGCGCCTACCACACGCTCATCCACGGCACCACGCTGCACGGCGCCCAACGCGTGCGGGACGACGAGGGCAACCCCGTCGACGACCCGACACCCGCCACCTACTACTACCCCAACAGCCCGATGGCCCTGACGGTGGCCAAGGTGCGCGAGCGGCTGGGCGACAAAAAGGGCCGTTACGGCGTCATCGGCCTCGGTGCCGGATCGCTGCCGTGTCACGCCAAGGACGGCGAGGCGTGGCGCATCTTCGAGATCGATCCCGTCGTCATCGGCATCGCCAGCAATCCGCGCTACTTCACGTTCCTGAAGCATTGCATGCCGCAGCCCGACATCGTGCTCGGCGATGCGCGCCTCACCATCGCCAAGGAGGCGGATGCCAGCTTCGATCTCATCATCGTCGACGCCTTCTCCTCGGACGCGGTGCCGGTGCATCTCATGACCGCTGAGGCCATCAAGCTCTACCTCGACAAGCTGACGCCGAACGGCATCGCCCTCCTGCACATATCCAACCGCTATCTCGACCTGGACTCGGTGCTCGGCGCTACCGTGCAGGCGGTGCCCGGTGCGCACGGCTTCCTGGTGTCCGACGACACCGCCGATGGCAGCTACGCGCAGTCGACCTCGACGGTCGCCCTGTTCGCCAAGAGCGCCGAAGCGTTGGAGCCGTTCCGCAAGTTCGAGGGCGTGTCGGACTTCGACGATGGCGGCCTGAAGCCCTGGACCGACGACTACTCGGACATCCTGGGGCCGTTCCTCAGCAAGATGCGGCTGCGCAGCGAGTGAGCGGCGTTGCGTCTGCCGCGCGCGGGGGCTAAGACTGCGCCGGCATCGCAGCCATCGGACAACGCCGGGTTTCACCATGCAGGTCGATGAGGCGACCGTGCGTCGCATCGCGCGACTGGCGCGCATCAAGATCACCGACGAGGAGGCCAAGGCCCTCGAGACGGAGCTGTCGGGCATCCTCGACTGGGTCAAGCAACTTGACGAGGTGGATACCGCCGACGTCGAGCCGATGACGCGCGTGGTCGCCATGACCTTGAAGAAGCGCCCCGACTTGGTGACCGACGGCGAGATCGCCGACGACGTCGTCGCCAACGCCTCGGCGCGCGAGGATCATTTCTTCGTCGTGCCCAAGGTGGTGGAATGACCGCCGCCACGGAGGCCATTGTGGCCGTGGAGTCGCCGCTGCAGGAGGATGTGCGCAAGCTGATCGCTGAGCTCAACACGACGCTGCTGGCGCTCACGCCGCCGGAGTTCTGTTTCCACATGACGGCCGAAGAGATGGCAGGCCCAGATACGACCGTCTTCGTTGCGAGGGTGAGCGGTGCCGCTGTCGCCTGCGGCGCCCTGCGCCGTCACCCGGGCCGCGTGGGCGAGGTGAAGCGCATGTATACGAGGCCCGCCCATCAGGGGCGCGGGCTCGGCGGCCGCATCGTCGGCGAGATCGAGGCGATGGCGCGTCGCGAGGGACTGGTCCGCCTCGTGCTCGAAACCGGCCACCGGCACGTCGCGGCCTGGCGCGTCTACGAGCGTGCCGGCTTCACGCGGTGCGGCGCCGTGCTCGACTATCCGGAGTCTGACTACTCGGTGTTCTACGAGAAGGCGCTGGCGCCTCGAGGCGTGGCTGCGGCATGAGCGACCTCACCAAGCTCACGCTCGCGAAGGCACGCGACGGGCTGCGGGAGAAGGCGTTCTCCGCGACCGAGCTGGCGCGGGCTTTCCTCGACGCCATCGAAGCCGGCAACACGTTGCTCAACGCGTACGTGCTGCCGACGCCCGACGCGGCCCTGGCGCAGGCGAAGGCCAGCGACGCCCGCCTGGCCAAGGGCGAGGCGCGCCCGCTCGAGGGCCTGCCCCTCGGCATCAAGGATCTCTACTGCACCAAAGGGGTGCGCACGACGGCGTCCTCCCGCATCCTCGGCGACTTCACGCCGACCTACGAGTCGACGGTGACGCAGAACCTGTGGGATGCCGGGGCCGTCATGCTGGGCAAGCTCAACTGCGACGAGTTCGCCATGGGCTCGTCGAACGAGACGAGCTGTTTCGGGCCCGTTTCCAATCCGTGGCGGCGCAAGGGCTCCAATGTGGCGCTCGTGCCCGGCGGGTCGTCCGGCGGTTCCTCGGCGGCGGTCGCGGCCGACCTCTGCCTGGCGGCGACGGCAACGGACACCGGCGGCTCCATCCGCCAGCCGGCTGCCATCACCGGCACGGTCGGCATCAAGCCGACCTACGGGCGGTGCTCGCGCTGGGGCATCGTGGCGTTCGCCTCCTCCCTCGATCAGGCGGGTCCCATCGCCAAGACCGTGCGCGATGCCGCCATCATGCTGCGGCACATGGCCAGCGTCGATCCCAAGGACTCCACCTCCGTCGATGTTCCCGTGCCGGACTATGAGACGGCCGTGGGGCAATCGATCAAGGGTCTCAAGGTGGGCGTGCCGAAGGAGTACCGCCTCGACGGCATGCCGCGAGAGATCGAGGACCTCTGGCAAAAGGGCATTACCTGGCTGAAGGCGGCCGGCGCCACCATGCACGATGTCTCGCTGCCGCACACGAAGTATGCGCTGCCGGCCTACTACATCGTGGCGCCTGCCGAGTGCTCGTCCAACCTCGCGCGCTACGACGGCATCCGCTACGGGCTGCGCAAGGAGGGCCAGGACCTGATCGACACGTACGAACGGACGCGGGCCGCAGGCTTCGGTGCCGAGGTGCGCCGCCGGGTGCTGATCGGCACATACGTGCTTTCGGCCGGCTACTACGATGCCTACTACATCAAGGCGCAGAAGGTGCGCACGCTCATCAAGCGCGACTTCGAGGACGCTTTCACCAAGGTCGATGTGCTGCTGACCCCGGCCACGCCCGGCCCGGCGTTCGGCATCGGCGAGGTGTCGGGCGACCCGATCCAGATGTACCTGAACGACATCTTCACGGTGACAGCCAACATGGCCGGTGTCCCCGGCATTTCCGTGCCGGCCGGACTGTCATCGGAGGGCACGCCGCTCGGCCTGCAGCTCATCGGCCGGCCCTTCGACGAGGCGACGCTTTTCCGTGCCGGCCAGGTGATCGAGGACGCCGCCGGCCGCTTCCCCGTGCCGGAGCGATGGTGGGCTTAAGCGACCGGGCCGATTATGGCCGGGACCCAGCCCGCCAGTGCGCCTCAGCGGCCTGCGCGGTCGGCTCGTAGCGAACCAGCGGCTCGCCGAGGCCCGCCCGCATGAGCATTCCGCGCACGGTATTGCTGGTCCCGGCAAAATAGACCTGTGTGCCCGAATTCCTCAGGCTTCGCACAAAGCCGGCCAGGGCGTTGGCGGCCGTACTGTCAACGAGCGGCACGTTCGAGAAATCGAGCACGAACGCCTCCGGCCGGCCGCCGATGCGGTCGAGAACGGAGCTGACGGCGGCCGTGGCACCAAAGAAGAACGCGCCTGAGATGCGGTAGACGAGGATGCGCGCGCCGGGCGCGGCCGGCTCGTAGGCCTCCCTCTCGCCGTTGGCCGTATCGGCTACGTCTTCCGCCACAAGTCTGGTTCCGGTCTGCACCTCGACCGTCTCGGCCATGCGATGCAGGAAGAGGAAGGCGCTGAGCGTGACACCCACGCCAATGGCAATCGTCAGGTCCGCGAAGACGGTCAGCAGGAACGTGGCCATCAGCACGGTGGCATCGCCCCACGAGGAGCGCAGCAGCCCCGCGAATTCGTGCTTTTCGGCCATGTTCCAGGCGACGACGGCCAGCACGGCACCGAGACATGCCAGTGGGATGTGAGCGGCGAGCGGTGCCAGGAACAGCATGAAAAGCAGTACGAACAGCGCGTGCAGAATGCCGGATACCGGCCCTCGCGCTCCTGCCCGGATGTTGGTGGCGGTGCGCGCAATGGTGCCGGTGGCGCACATGCCGCCGAACAGGACGGCGGCGATGTTGGCCGTGCCCTGTGCCACCAGCTCGCAATTGGATCGGTGGCGTCGGCCCGTCATGCCGTCGGCGACGACGGCCGACAGCAGCGACTCTATCGAGCCCAGCAGGGCGATCGCGATCGCATCGGGGAACACGGCTTGCAGCTTGGCAAGATCGAAGGACGGCAACGCGGGTGCGGGCGGATGGCGCGGCATTTCGCCGAAGCGCGTGCCGATGGTCGCGACGTCGAGGCCGAGCGCGACGTGGACCAGCGAAGCTGCGGCGACCGCTATGAGAAGCGCAGGCCATTTGGGTCGTAGCGCCCGCACCCCGACGATCAACGCGACGGTCAGCAGAGAAAGTGCGAGCGCGGGAGGCTTCAGCGTGCCGATGCTCTCCCAGAGCGCTGCAACCTTCGGCAACAGCGCCGTCGGTTCTCTTGCCAGATCGAGGCCGAGAAGCTCTTTGACCTGGCTGGCAACGATGATCGCTGCGATTCCTGCGGTGAAACCGACGATGACGGGGAACGGTATGTATTTGATGAATGTGCCGAGGCGGAGCAAGCCGATCGCGATCATCATCGATCCGGCCATCATGGTCGCCAGCACCAGACCGTCGTAACCGTGGCGCTCGATGATCGCAGCGACGAGCGCGATGAAGGCTCCGGCCGGTCCACCGATCTGGAACCGGCTGCCGCCGAGCGCGGAAATCAGGAAGCCGCCCACGATCGCCGTGTAGAGGCCCTTTTCCGGTGACAGGCCGGAACCGATGGCGATGGCCATGGAAAGGGGGAGTGCAACAATGGCAACTGTCAGGCCCGCCGCGGCATCGGCGCGAAATGCGCGCCCGTCATAGCCCTCGCGCAGGATGGTGACGAGTTTCGGGGTGAAGAGCTCCGCGAAGGTCGGGCGCGCGGGCCGCAGAGCAGGTGTTGCGTGGACGTCCATGATCGATGTCGCCGCCGGGCCTTCGACTCACCCAGAAAACTTTGTGCCACTCGATGCTCCCGAGCAAGAAAATCCCCCGCTTCGTGGATGCGGCGCGTTGGCAGTCGGAGCCTGGGGATGGACTATTCGCGCACCTGGTGCACCTCGACGATGTTGCCGTCGGGATCGTAGAAGAAGATCTGCTCCCAGCCCTTCATGGCCCAGGTGCCGAAGTCGGAATAGGGGATGCCCTTCTCCTTCAGCCGGCGCTTGAAAGCGTCGATATCGTCGGTGCGGAAGTTTATGCCCAGATCCTTCTCGGCCAGGTGGAACTGCGTCGTGCCGTCGGTGACGAATGCGACCTTGCCGGGATAGCCCCCGCCGGGCGTGCGGTTCTCGTTGAGGCCGGGCTCCGGCTTCAGATCCAGCACGTTGCGATAGAACTCCTCCATGGCCGGCACGTTGGTGGAGCAGAAATTCACGTGGTGCAGCTGGATCTTCATGGGCGTCGGGCTCCGTAGCTGGCGGCCGTGGATGGGGCGTGTCGGCCCACTCTAGAGAAGGCCGGCTGTCATCGAAAGCGCTTCCCGTCGGTGCCGCCGAGCCTACAAAGGCCTGTTGGTCGCCGCCGGCACGGTCTATCATCGTATGCATTGCTTTGAGCCGATTGGGTGCAGCATGGCGCGGGCCGATGCGCTGCGGGGACTATGTGGCGCCCTGGGATGTGCCTGGCTCGTCGCCTGCACGGAAACCTCGCGCGTCGACGACCTCGCCACCGCGTCCCTCGGCCAGTCCGGCAAAGCCATCGCCGTGATGCGCGTCGGGGCTGCGAGCCCGTCGTGCATCAACGTGGCGGTGCTGCTCGGCGTGCGCGAGGGCGAAGGTTTCCGCCGCCGCCAGGGGATCACGGTGGCCAACGTGCGCTCGCTGAGCGAACCGGCCGTGGCGGAAGTCGAGCTCGACGCCGGCGAATACCACGTGCTGGCCTATCGCTGCCAGAGCGCCAGCGGCATCAAGACCGTGTCGGACAGCGACGGTGGGCAGCTCTATCGCACCAGCTATGCGAGCTTCACGTTGCAGGCCGGCGAAGTCGTCAACGTCGGCTACCTGCACGTGGGGGCTTCGCGCGTAGGACGCTCCTCGTTCGGCAGGCCAGTCGAGGTCGACATCGACGTCACCGATTGGCCCTTGGTGGAGCTCGACCGGTTCAAGGCCAAGCGTCCTCACCTCTATGCACGCATGACGACGCGGCTGATGACAGTCACCGACCGCGCGCCCAGGCCCGCGGGCCCGGCCGAATGCGCGCGGCTCGAGGTCCTGCGAGCCGAGGGCAAGGTGGCGCGACTTCCGGCCGAGTGTTCGGCGGCGCCGTCGCGCAAGCGGGCGGCAGTTGCCAAGTCCGGCGGCAGTTTGTAAGCCCGCAGCGACCTACACCCGGTTCCAGGAGCATACCGACCCATGGCCCCCCGATCCCCCGCGGACTGCCGTGACATGACCGAGGTCCGCACCGAGATCGACCGCATCGACAACGCGCTGGTCGACAGCATCGCCGAGCGCTTCGGCTACGTGGAGCGCGCCTGGCAGCTCAAGCTCGAGGCGCGCCAGGAGGCCAACGTGCCCTGGCGCAACCAGCAGGTGATCGACAAGGTGCGCGCGCGCGCAACCGAGAGGGGGCTGCCGCCCGACCTGACCGAGGCGCTGTGGCGGCAGATGATCGGCTGGTTCATCCAGTACGAGGAGGAGAAGCTGCGCGACAAGATCGAGCGCCAGTCACGCTAGCCTCGCGGGCGGCGCCACGAATGAGCGATGCCCGCGCACGTGGCGGAGCTGTCAGATGACCCCCGTCGACCTCAGGACCGTCGTGCTCACCGCCCTCCTCAATCCGGCGGTCATCGTTCTTGCCTTCTGGATGGGCCGGCGTGCGGACCAGTGGCAGAAGCTTCCCGTGGCGGCCTTTGCGGGGGCGTTGGCCGGGTCCGTGCTCCTCTATCTGGCCGCCCATCTCGACATCGGCAGCGTCGCCGCGACCGGCCGTGCCGGAGCCGGGGTTTTCACCATGCAGTTCCTGTTCGGGTTGCTGTGGGCGTTTCTGGGACGCAGGTACGGGCGCCGTTCTCCGTGACCCTGCTGCGCCTCTGGCTGATCGTCACCGCCGTCGCGCTACTCGCACTCGCCGTGTGGGCCTTCGCGCCGGTGCTGGTGTTCATGGTGCTGGTGACCGCCGGACTTGGCGCCGTCTCCGCCCTCATGATCGGTCTCGCGCGGGCGCTGCGCTCCTGGCGCGAGCGGCGGTGACGGCGCCATCCGGAACCCGCGCACGGATGCGGGCGGGCGATACGCAAAAGCTATGCAGCCTGCGATGAGATCGCAGCGCTGTCGTTGCAGGCCGTTGGCTCCCAACCGGACCCCAGGCTCTTCTCCATCACCATCAGGCCGCGCACCTCACGGCTCGGTACGATTCTGAAGCCCGACCGGCGTGCGAGGGCCAGCATCCTGGTATTGTCCGCCAGCGTCTCGCCCACGATGCGCCTGATGCCGACCGCCGCCGCTCGCCGTGCGAGCTTGCCGAGTAGCAGGCTCGCCAGCTTCCGGCCCTGCCAGGGCTCGGCGACGGACACGGCGAACTCCGCGATCTCCGGATCCTCGAGGCGCACGTAGCGGGCCTCGGCGATGACCGTCTCGCGGCCCTCGGCGAACACCTCGGCGACCAGCGCCAGGTGGTTGGCATAGTCGATCTGCGTGAATTGCCGGGTCAGCTCAGCCGGTACGTCGCGCATGGGCGTCATGAAGCGGTTGTAGCGGGCAGGCGCCGGCAGCTCGCGGAAGAAGGCCCGCGTCAGGTCGGCGTCCTGCGGCAGCACCGGGCGGATGACGACGCGCTCGTTGCCGCCGAGATGCACGACGTCGATAAGCTCGGCCGGGTAGCGATGGATCTGGTAAGTCATGACGTCGCCCCGCGCGGGATGGTCACGCGCTCTGAAGCTCGCGCACCTCGGTGTGCCCGGTGTCGGCCGGCCCTACCGGCTGCTGCGGCCCGACGACGGTGATCACGGCGTCCTTGAAGGCATAGACGATCGCCAGCCCTGGCCGGTCCAGCACGATCGACTGCCCGGTGGCCAGGATGAGGTCGCGCGGGTCGCGCTCCTGGGTGATCCAGGTCACGCCGCGGACACAGCTCACCTTCGTACCCCGTGCGTTTTCGATGCGGTGCACGGATTGCGCCTTCAGCGCGATCGGGTCGACAAACAGGGGGGCCAGCATGTTGGTCTCCTATGCATGCATGTGGCGCATTTATAATTACGCCAAGTCCCTTCCAGACTCGGCTCTTATGTGCAATTTATGGGGCTACGCTGCAGCGCGCAAACGACCATTTCTCATTTCATGCATGAGACAAGGTAATGCAAAAACGACGCTTCAACCTGCCCCCGCTGGACCTGATCCAAGGCTTCGAGGCGGCGGCCCGCAACCTCTCCTTCACCAAGGCGGCGGAGGAGCTGTTCATCACGCAATCGGCCGTCAGCCGGCAGATCCGGGCGCTGGAGGAGCACTTGAACGTGACGCTCTTCGAACGGCGCCATCGCGCGCTGGCGCTCACGGAGCAGGGCCGGCTCCTGCAGCGCGCGGCGACCGAGCTGCTGGAGCGCCTGCAGGAGGTGACAGACCGGATGCGCAACACAGGCATGGCGCCCCAGCTCACCGTCACCACCACCAGCGGCTTCGCCTCGCTGTGGCTCATTCCGAGGCTGCGGCGGTTCACGGTCCTGCACCCCGACGTCGATGTGCGCATCTCCGCCACCTACAAGACGATCAATCTCGAGCGCAGTCTGGTCGACGTCGCCGTGCGCCTGTGCAACCTGGCCGACCCGCCGGAGGGCGCCCCGCGCCTGTTCGGAGAGGAGCTGTTTCCAATCTGCAGTCCGTCCCTGGTGGACGGTGCTCGCCCGCTGCGCGTCCTGCCCGATCTGGAGCACCACGCGCTGCTGCACATGCATGGTGCCGAGGGCCTGCTCGATTGGGGCACGTGGCTCGCCGCCCAGGGCCATCCAGACCTCAGGCCCGCTGCCTCGCTGCGGTTCGACGGCTACGAGCAGATGATCGCGGCCGCGCTCAGCGGACAGGGCGTCGCCATGGGCATCGGCCGGCTGGTCAGCGGTCTTCTGTCGGAAGGAAAGCTGGTGGCGCCGTTCCGCAAGAGCATGGTTGGCGAGCACGCCTACTATGTCATCCGCTCCTCGCAGACCGGGAGCCGCCCGCATGTGCAGGCGTTTGTGGACTGGCTGGTAGCCGAGGCCAAGAGCGTCGCCATCGCTCCGGGCGGCGCGGTCAGCTCCCCACCACCAGCGGCGCGGTCAACCGCCGCAAAGCCGCGAGCGCACTCAGAGCCGTGATGCGTCCGGTGCGCGGGTTTTCCGCGTCCGGGATGTTCTCGATGGTCATGGTGAGGTCGGAGGAGTCGGAGCGCACCGTCACCGTATGCGTGTTGCGCGTCACCGCGGGATCGGCCCACACCTCCACCTGCGTCCGGTCCGGCCCGATGCCGGCGAGCGACAGGGCGACGGCCACGTTGACGTTGGCGGGAAAGCCCGCGATCGCCTCGCGCGCGCTGCCCGCAAACACCCGGAGCGGCGCCTTAAGATTGTCGACCGAGAGTCCCTTGGCGACCAGCAGCGGCGCGCCGGCGAGCCCCACCGGCGGCTTGCGCGTGACGATCGTGGCCGAAGCGATCTTGCCCTCCGCAGTGGCGCGCACCGCATCAAGACCCAGCAAGGCGCCGGTGGGCACCACGATGCGGGCGCCGGAGGCGCGCGCCTTCTCGACGAGGTGCATGTGGTCGATGAGTGCGCCCACCGACAGCGGCATGAAGATGCGGCCGCGCGCGATTGCCGGCTCGGCGACGTCGAGAAAGTGCTTCGCCGGCAGGCACTCGACGATCACGTCGGCTTCCTGAGCGAGCTCGGCGAGCCCCGTGATCGGTGGCGGCCGGCGGAAGCCGGCCATGGCCTTGCGGGCCTTGCCCGCGTCCCGCACCGAGACGGCGGCGAGGTCGAGCCCCGGCACGTCGCCCGCATCGACCCGCCGCGCCACCGGCAGGCCGATGGCGCCCAGTCCGGCGATGCCGAGCTTGAGAGATTTCATGGTCGCCTCCCTGCGCAGACCCTGCCCGCCGGCGATGCCGCACCCATCATCGGCCCGCGAACCGGCGGCGCAGGTCGTCGGAGGTGCGCTGCAAGCATAGGCCGCAATGCGCCGGAATGTCGATCGCGGGCCGCGCAGCCTGCGGTGCTAGCGGCCATTGGCCTTCACGAAGTCGACGATGACGTCGACTGCCTTTTCCTCAATGCCGAGGAAGCCGTGTTGCGACATGGCCTCGCAGGGCTCCGACTGCGGCGGGCTGCCGCCGTCCAGCAGAACGATCTCGACCTTGCGGGCCTTGCTCAACCGCTCCTTCAGCTTCGTTGCGTCGGCCGCGGGCGTGATGTCGCAACCGTCTTTCCTGTGCGAGACGATGAGCGTTGGCACGGTGACGCTGCCGAGCGGCAAGCTGGCCACGCCGTCCCGATGGCTCTGCGCGATCTTCCAGTCCGGTTTGGCGCGCGTGATGGTGGAGGTCAAGACAAGGCCGTCGACATTGCTGACGCCGATGGCACCGCGCGCCGCCGAGAAGGTGCCCATGCTGGTGCCGACCAGCCAGACGGGACGGTCAAGCTGCTTCTTCAGATGCGCGGCGACGGCGCCGATGTCGGCGGCGTGGGCCGGGCTCATGCGAAAGATGCCGTTCATGCCCTGGCGCCGATCCGATGGGGCATCGATCACGGCCACCAGGAGACCGCGCGCGGCAAACAGGCTGCGGCTTCGTACGAGAAAGTTGCGGGCGCCCCAGGCCATCGAGGTCGGGCTCTTTAGGCCGAGCCCGCCGTGCCCGCCGGCAAAGAGGATCACCGATGCGACGGGGTGCTCGGGCCGGATCTGGATGAAGGACTGCTTCGCACCCCGCGGCGTCGTGACGGTCTCCAGGCTGGACGTCGCCGCCGTCGCCGCGCTCGCGGTTCCGTTCAGCAGCAGGGCCACAGCCACCGCCCGCGCCAGTTTGCCCATCAGTCCAATCCCGGTGTGATCGACGTGCCTAGAATTTCTCGCTGACGGTGGCCGCGGCATCGTCGGCCTTGGCGTCGCGCTTGGGCGCCCTGGCGAGGATGGCCGGCATGACATCCTCGGCCTTGGCCACGGTGATGAAGGGCACACTCATGTCCGCGCGAATGAAGACCTGCTCGCCCATGTGCCGCAGCAGGGCGAGCAGCGGCTCCCAGAAGCCCTCGACATTGACGAGCACGATCGGCTTGGCGTGGCGCCCGAGCTGCGCCCAGGTGAGCTGCTCCACCAGCTCCTCCAGGGTGCCGATGCCGCCGGGCAGGGCGACGAAGGCATCGGACTTGTCGAACATGAGTTTTTTGCGCTGGTGCATGTCCTCAACGACGATGAGCTCGTCGGCGTCGCGCAGCATGCGCTCCTTCTTGGAGAGGAACGCCGGGATGATGCCGGTGACGCGGCCGCCGCTGGCGAGCACGGTACGTGCCAGCTCGCCCATCAGGCCGAGCCCGCCTCCGCCGTAGACGAGGCCGATGCCTTCGGCCGCCATTGCTTCGCCGAGCGCGCGCGCCGCCGCGGCGAATGCCGGGTTTTTCCCGACGTTCGATCCGCAATACACGCAAATGTTGCGTACGCTGCGCAGGCCACTGCGCTTTTCGCGCCCACTCGCTGCGGAGTTGGTCTTTCTTGGTGTGTGCTGCATGGTTTCCTTGTTGGGCACGCGGACAAGCCACCATGCCCTGTTCCCGCGGCGCTTGTCATGTGCAGGCGCCCTTGGACATAGATCGTAGAGGGTCGGCCGGCGGCCAAATTGCGGCATCGCGGTCGCAGCACCCTCATTTCGCGGGCGTGTCGCAACGGCAACGCTGGCGTTTGCCGCGGACGGGTGACTTGGTTAAATTCCCCGCGGCGGCTCACGAAGCATCCTAGCATCGGGCCGCAACAGGCAGAAAAGAGAGCCCTTACGGCTGGGGGGCGAGGGGAGACATCTGCCATGAAGGCTGCCCGCACCAAGATTGCGGCTGGTGCCGTCGCGCTCGTCGCATGTGTCGGCCCGGCAAAGCTGGTGACGCCCGGCGCCATCGCCGCCGATTCCGCGCGTGGGCGCGCGGAGGAGCTGGCCAAGGAAGCCTCGCAGCGGTTCGGCGAGGTCCTGGCGGGCAAGGCTGCGGAGAGCGAGCGCAAGGGCGGCAGCGGGGCAGGCCGTCCCCGGGATGCGGCGTCGGGCTGGCTGGAGCGTTCGGGGGACGGCTACAAGTCGATCGTGCAGCGCCTGCGCCAAGGTGGCGGGGCGGCGGGGATGACCACCCCTGCCGGGCCGTCGCGATCGCCGGATGCCCCGGAGAAGGTGGCGGACGCTTCGGAGTGGTTGTCGAAATCGAGCGAGCGTTTCCAGGAGCTCATGCGCAAGCTAGCCGAAGGCGCCGCGCCGCCGCGTGACGTACCCGGTGCGACCGTGCCCGCGCCGGAACCGAAGGCGCAGCCGAAGGCCGTGTCCGAGAAGCCCGCTGAGCCTGCCAAGGCCGTGCCGGCGGCCAAGGCGCCGGCGGCCACCAAGACGGAGGAGGAGCGGCGGCTTGCTGAAACGCGCCGCGCCGACGCCGCCAAGCGCGAAGCGGAGGTGAAGAAGACCGAGGAGGCGCTGAAGGCGGAGCAGGCGCGGAAGGCCGCCGAGGCAAAGTCAGCCGAGGATGCAAAGCGGGCGGATGCGGCACGCAAGATGGCGGAGGCGAAGAAAGCCGAAGAGGCAAAGAAAGCCGAGGAGGCCAGGCGCCAGGCCGAGACCCGGCGCGCCGCCGAGGCCAAGGCTGCCGAGGAGGCAAAGCGCGCCGCCGAGGCCAGGAAGGCGGAGGAGGCGGCCAAGGCCGAGCAGGCCCGCAAGCTCGCCGCGGCAAAGGCGGCGGAGGAGGCAGCAAGACGGACGGAGGAAGCCAAGCGAGCGGCCGAGACGCGAAGGGCGGAAGAAGCCCTGAAGGCGGAACAGGCGAAGGCGGCAGCGGAGGCGAAGGCGGCCGAGGAAGCCAAACGCGCGGAGGAAGAACGCGCCCTTGCCGAGGCGAAGACGGCGGGTGAGCGGGCCGCGCAGGCAAGGCGCCTTGCGGAGGGCAAGGCGGCCGAGGAGGCCCGCCGGGCCGAGGAGAGGCGAAAAGCCGACGACGACCGTCGCGCTGCCCAGTCCAAGCGCCTCGAAGACATGCGCAAAGCCCAGGAGGAACGCCGCGCCGAGCGCACCAAGCGCCTGGCAGAGGCGAAGGCGGCCGTGGAGGCAGAACGCCAGCGCATCCGGCAGTTGCGCGAGAAGGCCGCCACGGAGCGCGCCGAGGCGCTGGCGAAGATCAAGGAGGCGCGCGCGCGGCGCGTCGCCGAGCGCGAGGCTGCCACATCGGGCAAGGCGCAGGGTGCCTCGCCCGCGGCAAGGGTGGCTCCCACCGAGACGGCGCAGCCCAGATCGCCGCGCTCGGAAGCCCCGCGCGCCGAGGCGGGCAAGGTGCCGCCTTCGCAGACGGTGCAGTCCGGCGCGCGAGTCGCGCGTCAGGAGGAAGGCCGGCGCGACGCCCGGCGCGAGCCGGCCCCCTCCTGCGAGGCGGCAGGCGGGGACGTCGCATTGCCGGGCTGGTACGTGGTCAAGGCTGGCGACACCTTGTGGAGCATTGCCGAGCGCCACTACGGCGCCGGCTGGCGCTACAAGCGCATCCACGCCGCGAACCGGCGTCGCATCCGCGATCCCCATTGGATCCGCCCGTGCCAGCAGGTGTACCTGCCGCGCCGCGGCAAGCGCGCCTAGGATCGGACGCCCGCGTGCCGCAGCCAATCGACAAGCGGCGTGCCGAAGGGTAAGCCAGCATCCATGCAGCTTATCCCTGGGGAGGAGCGTCGCCATTTCTTCGGGCGCCTGATAGGCCGGCTGGGTGCGGGGCCCGACCAGTTGCGCGTGGCACGCGCGCTGCTGCCCTACATCTGGCCGTCGGACCGTCCCGACCTGAAGGCGGCCGTGGTCGTCTCGCTGGTTTTGGTGCTGGCGGCCAAGCTGGTGACGGTCGCCATGCCCTTCACGTTCAAGTGGGCGACCGATGCGCTGGTGGCGACCGCGGGCGGCGCGGTGCCCGGCGACCAGTCCCTCAAGTGGCTGATCGGCGCGCCGGTGCTGGCGACGCTCCTCTATGGGCTGACGCGCATGGCCATGAGCCTGCTCGTGCAGGTGCGCGAAGGCATGTTCGCCAAAGTGGCGCTGCATGCCGTGCGCAAGCTGGCGCTCAACACCTTCGAGCACATGCATCGCCTGTCGCTGCGCTTTCACCTGGAGCGCAAGACGGGCGGCCTGACGCGCGTGCTGGAGCGCGGGCGCACCGGCATCGAGAGCATCACGCGCATGACGCTGATGACGTTCGTGCCGACCATCGTCGAGTTCGCCCTCGTGCTGGCGGTGCTGATATTCGAATTCGATTGGCGCTATGCGCTCATCGTCGCTGCCATGATCGTGCTGTACCTGTTCTTCACCGTGCAGGCGACCAACTGGCGCATCAAGATCCGCCGCACCATGAACGAGAGTGATACCGAGGCCAACACGAAGGCCATCGACAGCCTGCTCAACTACGAGACGGTGAAATACTTCGGCGCCGACGAACGCGAGGCCAAGCGCTACGACCGGTCGATGGCGCTCTACGAGGGCGCCAGCGTCAAGAGCTATATCTCGCTTGCCGTTCTCAACGCGGGGCAGTCGGTGATTTTCACGATCGCGCTCACCGGCTGCATGGTGCTTGCGGTGCTCGACATCGCCGCCGGACAGAAGACGGTCGGCCATTTCGTCATGGTCAACGCCCTGATGTTGCAGCTTTTCATCCCGCTCAACTTCATGGGCATGGTCTATCGCGAGATCAAGCAGTCGCTGGCCGACATCGAGCGCATGATGGACGTCCTGGCCGAGAACCCCGAGGTGCAGGACCGGCCGGGCGCGGCTCCGCTCCGCGTCACCGGCGGCACCATCCGCTTCGAGAACGTGAAATTTCGCTACGAGCCGGAGCGGCTGATCCTCGACGGCCTGACCTTCGACGTGCCGGCCGGCAAGATGGTGGCGATCGTCGGCCCGTCGGGTGCCGGCAAGTCCACCGTCTCGCGCATCCTGCTGCGCTTCTACGATGTGGCCGGTGGCCGGGTGACGATCGACGGGCAGGACATCCGCGACGTCACGCAGGCCTCCCTGCGGGCGGCATTGGGGGTGGTGCCGCAGGATACCGTGCTGTTCAACGATACGGTCCTATACAACATTCGCTATGGCCGGCCGGATGCGACCGACGATGAGGTGAGGGAAGCGGCGCGGCTCGCCCAGATCGACAGCTTCATCCGCGCGCTGCCCGAGGGCTACGGCACGATGGTCGGCGAGCGCGGCCTCAAGCTGTCGGGCGGCGAGAAGCAGCGCGTCGCCATCGCCCGCACGATCCTCAAGGGACCGCCGATCCTGCTGCTCGACGAGGCGACCAGTGCTCTCGACAGCCACACCGAGCGCGAGATCCAGGACGCACTCGACTCCATCGCGCGCACGCGCACGACCGTGGTCATCGCCCACCGTCTATCCACCATCGTCGGCGCCGACAGGATATTGGTGCTGGATGCGGGACGGCTGGTCGAGCAGGGCACGCACGCGGAGCTGCTGGCGCGGCAGGGCCTCTATGCCAGCCTCTGGAACCGCCAGCGCCAGGCCGAGAAAGCCCGCGAGGTGCTGGCCGAGGCATTTGCCGCGGAGGGGCAGCGCATCAAGGACGGCCGCTTGTCTGCCAACGGCGATCTCCGTGCGGGGACGGAGCGGGATGGCCCGGCGGTGGCCGACCCGCTACCATCTGCAACGTGAGGGTCATCCCGTCGCCGCGATCCCTATGTGGCCCGCGCCTGGACGAAGCTGGTGTTTCCTCACCGTAGACGGGGCCGCGGCGCGCAAGCCCGCTCCGCGCGAGTTGAGAGCGGCATGACACGGGAAGAGCTTCGCCAAACGATACATCGGCTAGGAGCGCGGGCGGCGCAGGTCGCCAGAGACGCCTGGCGCCGCCTCCGGCCGATGCTCGCCGCTGCCTGGTCGCTCGCACGGCCGGTATTGCGCACGATGCTGCAGGTCGTCGCCGCCCTCATCATCGTGTTCGAGGAATGGGGCTGGCGGCCACTTGCCGATCTCCTGGGCCGGCTCGCACGATGGCGGCCCTGGGCAGCGGTCGAAGCGCTCATCCTGCGGCTTCCTCCCTATGCGGCGCTCGTCGTGTTCGCGCTGCCCTCGCTGCTTCTGCTGCCCCTGAAATTCCTCGCGCTCTTCCTGATCGCCAAAGGCCAGATCATCTTGGCAGGCATCCTGTTCATGGCGGCCAAGGTGGTGGCGACTGCCCTCGTGGCGCGCCTGTTCATGCTGACCCAGCCGGCTCTCATGCAGATCGGCTGGTTCGCCTACGGCTACGACACGGTGATGCCGTGGAAGGAGGCCGTGACGGAGCGCGTGCGCGCATCCTGGGCCTGGCGCTGGGGCCGGGTGGTGAAGGAGCGCGCCAGACGCGTCGTTGCCGCCGCGGTTCGGCGGTGGGAGCCGGCGGTGAAGCCGATCCTGGCGGCTGCCGCCGGGCGGGTGCGCACCTATGGCCGCCAGCTCGTGGCGGCGATCCGGCGGCGCTTTGCGGAGCTGCGGTCGAACGGCTGAGCGTGCCTCGCAGCCGTAGCTTGTCGACTCGCGGCCGGGGACGAGCGTCCGCTACTCGCGTCAGCGGGCGTTGGCCGGCGTCTGCACCGGCCACAGGGCGGCATGCCACCGCAGGGCGATGGCGAGGGTGAGCAGCAGGCCCAGAGTCGCATACAGCATGGCCGTCTGGGCAAAGCCGATCAGGTCGATAAGGGCGCCCGCCGCGAGCAGGCCCAGCGGCAGGCTGTAGATGACGAGCATGCGCACACCCATGACGCGGCCGCGCAGCCTGTCGCTGGTGGCGCGCAGGACCACCACGATCAGCGTGATCATGCAGATGCTCTGCGCGAATCCGGCGAGCATCAGCACCAGCATGCCGAGCGCCGCGTCCTCGACATGAGCGAACGCGAGGAGGATCGCATACCACGCGGCGGTGGAGACGATCATGGTGCGGGCCGGCCGGAACTTGCGCCCGAACATGGTGATGAATACGGAGCCGGCAAGGGCGCCGGCAGCGAAGCTGGCGACGAGATAGCCGAGCCCCGACTGGTCGATGCGATAGATCGATTTGGCGACGTAGGGCAGCAGGCCATTGGTCAGCGGATAGGCCGTCAGGTTGGCGAGGAAGGCCACCAGCATGGCGGCAAGCACCTGCGGCATGGACCAGACGTAGGCGAGCCCCTCCTTCAAGTCGCGCCAGGCGGATGGGCGCGGCAGGAGAGTGACGTTTGCGTCGGCCGTGCATTTCGGTGCGATGCTCGCCGGGATGCCGATGGTCAGCAACAGGCCGATGGCGTAGCAGGCGACGACCGCGATGTAGGCGGGCCCGATGCCGAAGGCAGCGAACATGCCGGCCCCTGCCAGCGCTCCACCGACGCGGGCGAAGTCGGAGGTGGTGCGGGAGATAGCCATGGCCGCGGTCAGTTCATGGGCCGGCACATAGTCGGCGATGAGCGCCTGCCGCACGCCGAGGTCGGAGGGGCGCACGAGCCCCATGGCCGTGGCGATGATGCACACGAGCGCGGGCGTCAACGTGCCGGCAAAAGCCAGCGCCATCAGCGTGCCCGCAAGGGCGCAGTAGATGGCACGCATGCCGCACAGCAGGTTGCGATGACTGGTGCGGTCGCCGACCACGCCGAACATCGGCGAGGCCAGGGTGCCGAGATACTGCAGGGCGCCGAACAGCGTCAGCAGCAGCACCGAGCCGGTCTCGGTCAGCACGTACCAGCCGAGGATCAGCGTCTCCATCTCGAACGCGCACGACGTCAGCAGGTCGGCGGGCCACTGCAGGCGGAAGCTGCGGCTGCGGAAGAGCGTAACCACGGACGTTCTACGAGCCGGGTGTTGTCGTGGGTACGCATCCGGTGGCGCCGAACGGCATGGCGTTTCCTCTGTATCGGTGCCGGCTGCAATCGATCTTGCGCCGCGGTTGGGGCGCGCATCACCCGCGGCAACGCCACGCCGCCATCAGGATGGGGTCAGAGGCGGGGCTAGGCAACCTCCGCAGGAGCGCGAAAGCGCAGGGCAGCCCATCGCTATCCGTGCAGTGGATTGGCACCTTGATTCTCGCTCTGGCGCATCGCAATCTCGCGCCTCCAAGGAAACGAAAATCATGCATGGGAGGACTACGTGAGAGCGGGCAATCGCCGCTGGGCAGGTGCGACCCTTGTCATGGCGGCATGGCTTTGCCTGGCGCCGCATGCGCGCGCGGAGACCGTGCTTCGCGTGGTCATGAACTCCGACCTGAAGATCGTGGATCCGATCTGGACCACCGTCTATGTGACGCGCAACCATGGCTACATGATCTACGACACGCTGTTCGCGCTCGATGCCAACCGCGAGCCGAAGCCGCAGATGGTGGACAGCTTCACGGTGTCGGAGGATGGCCTCACCTATGCGTTCCGCCTGCGCGACGGCCTCTTGTGGCACGACGGGGCGCCGGTCACGGCCGAGGACTGCGTCGCCTCCATCAAGCGCTGGGGCGCCAAGGACTCGATGGGGCAGAAGCTGTTGGGCTTCTCCGAGAGCCTCGCCGCCGTCGACGACCGTACCTTTGTGCTCAAGCTGAAGGAAAAAACCGGCCTCGTGCTGCCCGCACTGGCCAAGCCCTCGGCAAGCCCGGCGTTCATGATGCCGAAACGCGTGGCCGAGACCGATCCCAACAAGCAGATTGCCGAGTTCATCGGCTCGGGCCCGTTCGTCTTCAGGAAGGACGAGTGGAAGCCGGGCGACAAGGCGGTCTACGTCCGCTTCGACAAATACAAGCCGCGCCCCGAGCCGGCATCGGGACTGGCCGGCGGCAAGGTCGTCAAGGTGGATCGGGTGGAGTGGCGCGCTATCTCCGACCAGCAGCAGGCCGTCAACGCGTTGCTGGCCGGCGAGATCGATGTCGTCGAGCAGCCGCCCCATGACCTGCACGCCCTGCTCGAGGCCGATCCCAACATCAGAATGTGGACGCTCAATCCGCTGGGCAGCCTCTACTTCCTGCGGCCCAACCACCTCAACAAGCCTTTCGATGATCCCAAGATCAGGAGCGCGCTGTGGTACGCGCTCAATCAGGAGGACTTCCTGCGGGCGGCGATCGGCGATCCGCAGCACTACAAGGTCTGCAAGTCGCAATACGTGTGCGGCACCAGGCTCGAATCCGCCGCCGGCATGGACGGGCTGCTGACCTCCAACTTCGAGAAGGCGCGCGCCATCCTCAAGGATGCCGGCTACGACGGCACGCCGATCGTTCTCATGCATTCCACCGACCTGCAGGTGCTCGCAAACGTGGCCCCGGTCGCCAAGCAGCTGATGGAGAAGGCCGGCTTCAAGGTCGACATGCAGTCCATGGACATGCAGACGCTGGTGGCCCGCCGAGCCAAGCGCGATCCCATCGACAAGGGCGGCTGGCACGCTTTCATCACCTCGCCGACCACGCTCGATGCGCTGGATCCGGTCATGGCCAGCACCTTCAACGGCAGTTGCGAGAAGGGATGGCCTGGCTGGCCGTGCGACGCGGAGATCGAGAAGCTACGGGATCAGTTCGCGCGCGAGACGGACGCGGCCCGGCAGAAGGCACTCGCTGACGCCATCCAGAAGCGGTCGGTCGAGATGACCACGCACATCAATCTCGGCCAGTTCCTGATCGTCTCGGCGGCGCGCAAGAACGTGACGGGCTTCATCGGCGCGGGGCCGACCGTGTTCTGGAACGTCGAGAAGCAATAGCGCAGGGGGAAAGCCGGACCGCCCGGCCGCCGCTCGTGGTGTTTGTTCTCGTTACGTGGCCTGTCGCATGCGGCAGCCGCTATTGAGCGCGCCCGTCCCGCGGCCGGCCCCGTGTGCCAGGGTTCGCGCGACCCATCCGGTCGAGCGGCGGGTCAGCGTCGATCCGTATGAGCCTCAAAACGGGATTTCGTCATCGACCGTCTTGTCGAAGCCCTTGCCGCCGGTGCTGCCTCCGCGCCGGCTGCCGCTTCCGTTGCCGCCGGACGGCGCATAGCCCGCCTGGTCGTCCTCCTGCATGCCGGCGCCCATGCCGGAGCCGCTGCCGCGCGCGTCGAGCATCGTGAGGACGCTGTTGAAACCCTGCAGCACGACCTCGGTCGAATAGCGATCCTGGCCGTCCTGACCCTGCCATTTGCGGGTCTGCAGCGAGCCCTCGATGTAGAGCTTGGCGCCCTTCTTGACGTACTGCTCCACGACGCGGCAGAGGCCCTCGTTGAACACCACGACCGTGTGCCACTCGGTTTTCTCGCGCCGTTCGCCGGTGGTCTTGTCGCGCCAGGTCTCCGACGTGGCGACCCGCAGGTTGGCGATCGGACGGCCATCCTGGGTGCGGCGAATCTCGGGGTCCTTGCCCACGTTGCCGACCAGGATCACCTTGTTGACGGAACCGGCCATTGTGGCCTCCTTTGCATGGCCGCTGGCGGCGGCTGCTGAATCTGACGGGCGACGTTAGCGGCTGATGGCGGCTAGCGCGTGCCCGTGCTGCGCTTGTCCACGTCTTTCATGGGCACAGCAACGCTTCTGTTCCCGAAATGTTCCGAACATAATCCCGAAACCCTCCGCCCGCAAGGGTCATGTCTATTGCCGCGGCAACTCGGGGGCGCGGGCTTGCGTGGCAGGCGGTGCGGAGCCCGACAGGGGCTGCGCCGATGTGCCTGCCGCAGCCTCCCGCGCGGTTTCCATGGCGATCGTCAGGTCCCGCAGCAGACGGGGATTCGCGGCCACCGTGGCGGCGCATTCCGCCCCCTTCAGCCGCGCAACGAGGGCGGGCAGATCGCCCTTGAAGCTGCCTCCCACAGCCCGGCGCGCGATGCCGCTGGCGACCGCGCCTTCGGCAAAGCGCGTCCGGCACATCAGCCGGGCCAGGGCCTCGGTGAGGCGGCTCTTGTAGTCGTCGGGGCTCTCGGCGCTTTTCGTCAGGGATTGCCAGGTCTGCTGCTCAGGCGAGGTCGCCCAGGCCGCACGCTGGCCGGCATCCGTGAGGCGCGCCCACCCCTCCGCGAGCCGCGCCTTGAGCGGACCATTGTCGAGCTGCGCCAGGAAGGCCCCGAACGCGACGATCTCATCCTCGGTCGGTGGCTGGATGGCGAGCTGCCCAACGTCGGCGAGCGCAACGGCGTCGACGCCTGGCGGCTTCGTGCGCCAAACCGCGGCGCCCTGCAGGTCGCTCGCCTGCAGACGGGCACCGGAAAGATCGGCGCCGGCGAGGCGGGCCACCTGCAGGTTGGCTCCGTCCAGCTCGGCATTGCGCAGGCTCGCGGCCTCGAGGCCGGCAAAGGCGAGGCTCGCACCCTGCAAGGCGGCGCCGCCGAGATCCGCCATCTGCAGCCTGGCACCGGTCAGGTCGGCACCCAGCAGCGAAGCGCGGACGAGATTTGCACCTTGCAGCCGGGCGCTCGCGAGGTCGGCACCGTCGAGGCGGGTGCCGGTCAAGCTGGCTCCGCTGAGGGTCGCCCGGCCCAGTTGCGCGAAGTCCAGCCGTGCCTCATCGAACCGTGCCTCGCGCAGATCGACCCCGGCCAATTTCGCGTCGCCGAGCCGCGCCTTGGCGAAGTTGGCGCCGCGCGCGCTGGCGCAGCGTGCGCCGTTGCGCGCATCGGTAAGGATCAGTGCGCCGACATCCGTGCAGCTAGCCTTGACACTGCGCAGATCGGCCCCGACGAAGCTGGCGCCGTCGAGGTTGGCGCCCGTCAGGTCGGCGTGGCTCAGGTTGCTGCGATCGAGCCTGGCATGCTGCAGGTCGCGATTGCGCAAATTGAGCGGCCGTGGTCCCGGCGCCGGATCGCGGCCCGTCGAGAGGTCGGCATCGGTGACGTGCAGGCTGCGAACGATGGCGTTGCCCAAGAGCGCGCTGTCCGCCAACGCCTGAAGCATCGCAGGCCGGCCCCCACGCGCCTCTGCGCCGGCACCTGCGGTGCCCGCCGACGGATCGAGGGTCTCGCCCGGGATGGTGGCTGTCAAAAGCGAGACTGCAACCGTCCACGCCAGCAGCAGAACGGTGGCGGCGAGACCCAAGGGATGGTGCCTGCCTGCGCGCGTCACGGCGCGGAAGAAGGACGCGTCCGCCTGCCAGAGAAACACGCCGGTCAAGGCCAGCATAACGGCATCGGCGAGCAGCGCGGCCCTTTGCATCCAGGTGACGGCGACATCGTGGTAGGGGAGAAAGGCGATCTGCATGTAGAGCAGCAGCGCTACTGGCAGGGCGACGATGGTGAGCCATGACAGCCCGTGCAGCAGGGCGCCGACAATGCGGCTGCGCTCCGGGCCGGCGATGGCCTGCGCGAAAAAGAAGTTGTCGAGCTCCAGCCGCAGGGGGTGCGTGCGGCGGTCGCTCGGCTCCAGCATGCGGATCGAGGCGGCGAATTCCAGGGTCTTGCGCGCCAGATGGGTGAGCTGGGCCAGCAGCACGAGGTGAAGAAGCACCAGCACGAACGGCGCGAACAGGAAGAAGCGGGTCAGCTCGATCCTCACCTGGAGGATCGGCAGCACGACATCGTTGTCGAGGAGCAGGTCCTTGTGGCTGACGCCGGCGACCGTGACGAACAGGTAGGCGATCAGGCCGATGTAGATCAGCCACGACCTGGTGGCCGAGGCACTCGAGCGATTGACGGCCTCCAGCAGATTGTAGGGGTTGACCGGCGTTTCCGTGTCGGCAACCCCAGGGCTCGTCTCGTCCATCCGCGCAACACCCCCGACGCCCGCGTTGGCGCCCTACTTCCTCGACCATAGCGGAGAAACTGTGGCGCGTAACGATCCGCGCACGCTGCAATTGCGGCAGGTGTGCCTTTGGGGCCAACTGCCTGTTGCGCAAATGAGCCAGCCGGGGCGCCAGCGACCACCTTGGCAGTCCGGCGCGCGCGGTCTCCGCCGATGGCCGCCACCGTCAGTCGGGATGATCGGGATGCTGCCGGCTCGCCAGGCGTGCCAGGTCGGCGGGCGCGACGTACTCCTCGGTGCGCACACCGGGCAGCGTCGTGAGCGTGGCGAGGAACGGCAGACGGCTTTCGACGCCGAATTGCTTGGCCGGCGGAACCCGGGCCGGGTCGTCGAGGCTGCCGAGGGAGACCGAGATGCGATCCTTGCCCACAAAATGGTAGGTCAGCGGCGTCCCACAGTCGCGGCAGAACCCGCGCTCGGCAGCCTCCGAGCTGCGGAATATTCCGGGCGGGTTCTTGATCCAGGCGAAATCGCCGAGCGGCACCCCGGCGAACGGCGCGAAATAGTTGCCGAACGCCTTCTGGCACATGCGGCAGTGGCAGACGTGAGGGTTCGTCGGCTCGGCGTACAGCGCGTAACGAACCGCGCCGCATTGGCAGCCGCCGGTGAGGGTCGGCAGACGGGGATCGCCCATGTCTCGCTCCAGGTGGCCAGGTTCCTGTCGGGATGATGCCACGTGTGCCCCGGCCTTGGCAGCTTGCGCGATCGGGCTCCTGACAGGGCATGGCATGAGGATACCGCCTCGCTGGGCCTTCGCGGCGCTCCTGGGCACTCAATGCGACCATGTTCCGCCCGAAACAGCGCGGAGCCCCCCATTCCGGCACAATCAATCCTGTCGCGCCGCCCGGGTATGAACGCTGGCTGACAGCCTCCCTCAATCCCCGTTCAGCCCGGCGGCGCGACAATGAGAACCTGGTTTGAACCGTTTTGCGGAGTGGTGTCATGGCTGCCGCGTGGACAGTGAAGGACGGCAACGGCGAGCTGCTCGCCGCGTTCGTCGGCGCTTCCCCGCAAGAGGTCGGCCGCCGCATCGTGCCCACCTACTACGACGCCTTCCGGCTGCAGGTGTCCTCGTCCTACCGGGCGCTGTTCGACCGCGCGGTGAACCAGGTCTTGGAGCGCGAAGGCTGGCAGATCGTGCGCGTCAAGGGCGCGTCGCGGGCCAAGGCCTCGGCGGCCCACGCCTGCGCAGCCTGACGGGTGCCCGAGCGCAACCTGGACCAGAGCGGTTTCCTGACCTGTGCTCCACACCACGGTTTGCCGGTCGAGCCATGGCTGGTGATCGTGGCTCGCGCTTCGACGGGCTCAGCACGGGCGCGGTGAATGTCGCGCCGGCATGCGCCCGCGACAGTCTCGGAGTGCCTCTCGATTGAGGGCGCGCCCGATTTCTCCTACGTTCCATACCATGTCCCATCCGATCCACATCATCGGCGGCGGCCTCGCCGGCAGCGAAGCGGCGTGGCAGGCCGCCGGCGCCGGAGTGCCGGTCGTGCTGCACGAGATGCGGCCGGCCCGCATGACGGAGGCGCACAAGACGGAGGGGCTCGCCGAGCTCGTCTGCTCCAACAGCTTCCGCTCCGATGATGCGGCGACCAACGCCGTCGGGCTGCTACACGAGGAGATGCGGCGTGCCGGATCGCTCATCATGGCCGCAGGGGATGCGCACAAGCTGCCGGCAGGCGGCGCGCTGGCCGTGGATCGCGATCACTTCTCCCAAAAGGTTACGCGTCAGCTTAGTGCACACCCGCTGATCGCCATTGAGCGTGGCGAGATCGCCGATCTGCCGTCGCCGGAGTGGGGAAGCGTCATCATCGCTACGGGGCCCCTGACCTCGCCGGCGCTGGCGGCTGCCATCCAGGAACTCACGGGCGAGAAGGAACTTGCCTTCTTCGATGCGATCGCACC
>DATFCC010000030.1:0-12950 GCA_035253505.1 Hyphomicrobiaceae bacterium | reverse complement strand
GGCTCGCGGCCCGCGGGTGCTGCAGCGAGCCTGGCCGCGGAAAAGCACCGGGCCGCAGCGTCGAGAATGGCGGTGGACGGCCCGGACCGTTATGCGGCGTAGAGATGGCAGGCGACGAGGCGTCCCTCCACCGGGTCCAGGCTGGGCGCCTCGGTCTTGCACCGTTCTGTGGCGTAGGGGCAGCGCGGATGGAAATGGCAGCCCGGCGGCGGCCGCAGCGGGCTCGGCACCTCGCCCGACAGCACGATGTCCTCGCGGCGCTCCTCCGGGCTCGACGGCAGGGCCGCCGAGAACAGGGCCCGCGTGTAGGGATGTTTGGGATCGGCGGACAATTGCTGCGCATCGCCGCTCTCGACGATCTTGCCGAGGTACATGACAACGATGGTGTGGCTCATGTGGGCCACGGCCGCCAGGTCGTGGGCGATGAACAGATAGGAGAGCTTGAGCCGGTCCTGCAGGTCGCGCAGCAGGTTCAGAATCTGGGCACGGATGGAGACGTCGAGCGCGGAGACCGGCTCGTCAAGGACCACCAGCCGCGGCGACAACGCCAGCGCGCGGGCGATGGCGATGCGCTGCCTCTGGCCGCCCGAGAACTCATGCGGAAACAGCGCGGCCGAGCGGGCCGGCAGCGCCACCAGGTCGAGCAGGCGAGCCACGCTGGCGTTCATCTCCTTGGCCTCCAGCATCTCGTTGGTGACGAGCGGCTCGGCGACGATGGCTCCGACCCGCATGCGCGGATTGAGCGAGGCATAGGGGTCCTGGAATACGGCCTGCACGGACTTGCGATAGTGCCGCCGCGCGGCCGGATCGAGCGTGTCGAGGCTGCGCCCTTCGAATCGGATCTCGCCGGTGGTGGGCTCCTCCAGTCCCAGCACCAGTTTGGCAGTGGTGGTCTTGCCGCAGCCCGACTCGCCGACCACGCCCAGCGTCTGCCCCTCCTCGATGGCGAAGGAGATGCCGTCGACCGCGCGCACCACCCCGCGGCTGCCGAACAACCCGCGCCGCGCCTGGAAATGCTTGCTCAGAGCCGCAGCCTCGAGCACGGCCATCAGAGCGCTCCATTGGACTTGGGCAGCTCGCCGTTCGCCAGCCAGCAGCGAACGCTCCTGCCGCTGTCCCGGGTCTCGGGGGGCTCGGCCGTGCGGCAGCGCTCCATCACGCTCACGCATCGCGGTGCGAACGCGCAGCCCGGCGGCAGGGCCGCCAGGTCCGGCGGCTGCCCGTCGATGGCGGTCAACCGGCGGCGGCTGTCGCTCATGCGCGGAATGGAGCTGAGCAGCGCCCTGGTATAGGGGTGGCTCGGCGCCCTGAACACCTCCCGCACCGGTCCCGCCTCGACCATGCGTCCGGCATACATGACGGCGAGCTGGTCGCACATCTTGGCGACGATGCCGAGGTTGTGCGTGATGAAGATCAGGGCGAGCCCGTGCTCGCGCTGCAGATCGCGCAGCAGGTTGAGGTACTGCGCCTGGATGGTCAGGTCCAGACTGGTGGTCGGCTCGTCGGCGATCAGCAGGCGCGGCTCGCAGGAAATGCCGATGGCGCCGACGATGCGCTGGCGCATGCCGCCGGACATCTCGTGCGGATGTTGCGACAGGCGGGTCTCCGGCGATGGGATGCGCACCGCCTTCAAGAGGTCGCGCGCGCGCCGCCAGGCCGGGGAGCGGCCCAGCCCTTCGTGCACGCGGATGGGCTCCGATACCTGGTCGCCGATCGTAAAGAGCGGGTTCAGGGAGGCCATCGGGTCCTGCAGGATCATGGCGATGCGCTTGCCCCGCACGTGGCGCATCTCGGTATCGGACTTCGCCAGCAGGTCCTCGCCCTCGAACAGCATGCGCCCGCTGGCGATGCGCGCCGCCGGCGGCAGCAGGCGCAGAATGGTGAGGGCCAACGTGCTCTTGCCCGAGCCCGATTCCCCGACGATGCCCAGCGTCTCACCGGCGTTGATGCGCAGCGACACGTCCTCCACCGCCCGCACCACCCGCGTGCCGCGGCCGGAGACGTAGTGCGTGGAAAGGCCGTCGATCTCGAGCAGGACGCGATCTCGGGTGCCAGAGGCGGGCCGTACGATTGCCGCGGGTGCGCCGGATGCGTCCAGTCGATCAGAGCTGGCGGAGTTGGGGATCGAGTTTGACACGGAGCCAGTCACCCAGGAGGTTTGCGGAAAGCACCATCAGCATGATGCAGGTGCCGGGAAGCACGGTGAGCCACCAGTAGCCGACCATCAGCCCTTTCTTGCCATCGGCCAGCATCAGCCCCCATGCCGGCTTCGGCGGCGGCACGCCCACGCCGAGGAAGGACAGTGCGGCCTCGGTCACGACCACGACGCCCAGCATCAAGGTGCCGAGCACGATGGCCGAGTTGATCACGTTCGGCAGGATGTGACGCAGCATGATCGTGCGCTTGGAGCAGCCCGCGACGATGGCGAGGCGAACGAACTCGCGCTCCTTGAGCGAAAGCACCTCGCCGCGGATGACGCGGGCATAGCGCGTCCAGTACACCGCACCCAGGATGATGATGATGTTGATCTCGCTCGGGCCGACGATCGCCGTCAGGAAGATGGCGAAGGTGAGCGCCGGCAGCGCCAGCCACGTGTCGGTGATGCGCATGATGATCTGGTCGGTCCAGCCGCCCAGGTAACCGGAGATGATGCCGAGCGCCGTGCCGAGCGCACCTGCCACCAGCACCGCGGTTATCCCCACCACCATCGACACCCGGGCGCCGTAGATGAGACGCGACAGCACATCGCGTCCCAGGTGATCGGTGCCGAGCAGGTACTCGACGCTGCCGCCCGTTTGCCAGGCGGGGGGACGGAAGCGTGCCGCCAGCTTGCCGATCTCGGGATCGTGCGGCGCCAGGATTTCGGCGAAGATCGCCAGCGCGGCGATGCCGAGCAGGATCAGCACCGGCAGCACCGGAAAACCCTCCAGGCCGCGAATGAAGTCGGTGCGGGAGGTGAGCGGAACGGCTTCGGAACGCATCGCCATGGCTTCATGCCTCCAGCCGAATGCGCGGATCGATCACCGCGTAGAGAATGTCGATCAGCAGGTTCACCACCACGATCATGGCCCCACCCAGCAGGACCACGGCCTGAACGACCGGGAAATCGCGGAACGTGATGCCCTCGTAGAGCAGGCGGCCGATGCCGGGCCAGGCGAACACGGTCTCCACCACGACGGCGACGTTGATCATGATGACGAGGTTGATGCCGGCCAGCGTCAACACCGGGATCAGGGCGTTCTTGAAGGCGTGCTTGGCGATGACCAGGGATTCCGGCAGGCCCTTGAGGCGCGCCAGCTTGATGTACTCGGAGCCCAGCACCTCGAGCATTGAGGAACGCGTAAGGCGCATGTGCGCGGCGGCGAAGTACCAGCCGAGGGCGAAGGCGGGCATCAGCAGGTGCCAGATGGTGCCGGAGCCCGATGACGGCAGCCAGCCCAGGTAGACCGAGAAGAACAGGATCAGCACCAGGCCGACCCAGAAGGAGGGCAGCGACAGGCCGAGCAGGGAGAACACCTTGCCCGCCCGGTCCCAGAAGCGGCCGACCCGCACCGCCGCCAGGATGCCGCTCGGGATGCCGATCAGAAGCGAGAAGGCCATCGCCGCCAGGGCTAGCAGCAGCGAGTTGGGCAGACGCGACAGGTAGAGCTCCAGGACGGGCGTGCGATAGTAGAACGACTGGCCGAAGTCGCCCTGCAGCAGGCTCGCCATGAAGCTCCAGTATTGCACCCAGATCGGCCGATCGAGCCCGAACTGCTCACGCATGGCGTCGATGTCCGCCTGGCTGGCGCCGGGCTCGATCAGCAGCGTCGTGGGATCGCCGGTCACGCGCACGAACAGGAAGATGGTCAAGGACAGAAGAAACAGGGAGATGAGCGAGTAGCCGACTCGCCGAAGGATGTAACTCGCCATCGCGGCCTCGCCTTACTTGCCTGCCAGCGCCAGATCCTCATAGGGGGCCGAGTAGGCGTGGCCCTCGATCAGGCCCAGGCCCGATTCCTTCACGCGCGGCCCGGCCCCGTTGATGAACGCGAGCTGCCAGATGTGCGCGTAGATGGTCTTCTCGTGCACGAGCTGCTGGATCTTGTGCAGGAGCGCCTCGCGCTTCTTCTTGTCGAGCTCGGCGGCCTGCTCCTTGAACAGCGCATCGATGTCGGGATAGCTGCCGTAGACATAGGCACCTCCGGTCACCGCGAAGGTCTCGAGCCGCGTCGCCGCATTGCCGAAGGCGCCGCTGGCGCCCTGGATGATGTTCTTGAAGTTCTTCTCCGAGTACCCCTTGAAGAAGGCTGCGCGCTCCAGCGGCCGCAGCTTGGCGCGGATGCCCACGGTTTGCAGGTTGTTGAGCACGGCCTCGGCGACGTTGGAGTAGGTGGTATCGCAATAGTACTCGCCGGCATCGAAGCCGTTCGCGTGGCCCGCCTCCGCCAGCAGCTTCTTGGCCTTGGCCGGATCGAAGACGGGAGGCGGTGTCGGCCAATAGTACTCGAAGCTCTCCGGAATGATGCTGCCGGTGATCTTGGAATGGCCGAGCGTGAGGGCCTCGTTGATGCTGTTGCGATCGATGGCGAGGCTGGCTGCCAGGCGCACGCGCTGGTCGTGCCAGGGCGACTTCGCGTCCCACTGGTCGGCGAAGTAGAGCCAGAACGGGGCGTTGATTACGGTGGGCTTGAGTGTCAGCCCCTTCGTGCGCTGCAATTCCTCGGCCAGCTCGCCGCGTATCGAATAGACGATGTCGACCTCGCCGCGCTTGAGTGCGGCAAGCCGGGTCGACTCGTCGTGGATCGACTTGAAGATTAGACGTTTGACACTCGGTTTCTTGCGCCAGTAGTCGTCGTAGGCGTCGAGCGTCAGCTCCACCCCCGGCGTGAACGAGGCGAACTTGTAGGGGCCGGCGCCGACCGGCGCCTTCTTGTAGGCCTCGTCACCGACCTTCTCCACGTACTTCTTCGGCACGATCCAGCCGGCACCGGTGGCCGTCGCATAGAAGGTGAGAAAGTCGGGCCAGGGAGACTTGAGCTTGAAAGCCACCCGCTGCGGGTCGAGCACCTCGACCGAGGCGACGCGGTCGTGCATCTGCTTGGCGGACGTGCCGCGGTAGCGATCGAAGGAGAACTTGACATCCTCTGCCGTGACGGGATCGCCGTTGTGGAACTTGGCGCCCTTGCGCAGGACGAATTCGTAGCCGAGGCCGTCCGGCGTCGCAGTCCAGGATTCCGCGAGGCTCGGCGCCAGCGGATTGCCCGGCATCGGTTTCACCATGGCGTCGTGCAGCGCGTAGAGGACCATGAAGGGCGTGATGATGCCGGGTGTCTCCGCCGGGTCGAACCAGGTCGGTGCCAGCGAGATGTGGACGGCCCAGGTGAGCTGCCCTTCCGTTTCCGCCCCATGCGCCCGCGCGGGAAGGCCACACGACAAGGCGAGCGCCGCCATCGCCATTGCCTCGCGGCGCGTGAGGCCGTCGCTCGCGGGATCGTTGCCAGAGAGCCAATGCGCCATGTCACGTCGGCGATGCATGATTTCCTCCGCTATCCGAGGGGTCGGTGATGCGTGCGCTGGTGGGATGTCCTTTCGGGGTTGCGCCGGCGGCGCAAATGCACAGCGCCGACGCCCAGGCCACAGCGCGGCCGTGGCGCCGAGCCGACGCGTGCGTCGCTCAGGTGGGCAGGTGGGTTCCGATGCGGAGGCCGCCGACGGGCGTAGGTCCACCGCCAACAGCAGCGGGGTTGCGGAAATGCGCAAAGGCCGGGACTAGCCCGGCCGGGGCGGTCCTCATGGCGTCTCCCTTAAGCCACGAGCGGCAGGACCTGCGTTTCATGCCCTTCTGGCGGATCGGCGCCGGGGCGGTCCTGGCAAGCGGCTTGCTTTTTTTGCCGCAGGTCGCTTCCCGATCATGGGCATCGCCTGCACCGCGACTGTAACAAACCTGTCCGGCGGTGCCCAGCGGCAAGTGACAAGCACCCGGGCCACGCCCCTTCGCCGAGCGGTGATCAGGTGCCATTAGCTCAAGCACGGGCAGCACAAGGGCGCTGTTTAGGCTGCGGACGACGGTAAACGTGCTTCTTGTCCGCGCAGCCTTTCGGATCCTCTGCATCCGTGCTCAAGAATTCGCCGAACGCTTGACCCGTCCCAGCGGCCGGGCGCGCGCGCACCCTTCATCCAATGGTGCGACAAGCAGCGGCTCGTTCTGACGAAGAATCGCCATGCGCATCGACCGTCGGACAGCTTGAACGGCGCATGGCGGAGTCTGGCTGTTACGCCCGCGGCGCATAGTGCGGCGCCATCGGACCGTTGAAGCCGCCCTCGCCAGTCGTGCTAGCATGCGGCCACGAAGAGATGCGCCGGGTGCGCCGGCCGAACGCTGAGGAGCGCTGCATGGACGTCGGCATGATGATGGTGTTCGCCAGCTATGGCTGGGACAACTGCCCGGACGACCAGGTATGGGACGAGGAGATACGCCTGGCGCGGCTTGCCGCCGATTCCGGCTTCGACGTGCTGTGGTCCGCCGAACACCACTTCAACGACTACTCGTTCGTTCCCGATAACCTGCACCTGATGTCCTACCTGGCCGGCGTCTGCCCAGGCATGAGCTTCGGCACGGCAGCCGTCATCCTGCCCTGGCACGATCCGTTGCGGGTGGCGGAGAACGCCGCCGTCCTCGACCTGCTGTGCAAGGGCAAGCTCAGGCTCGGCATGGGACGGGGCCTCGCCCGGCGCGAGTTCGCCGCGTTCCGCCTCAGCATGGACGAATCGCGCGGGCGCTTCGACGAGGCCGCGCCGATGATCGTCAATGCGCTGAAGACCGGCTTCATGGAAGGCGACGGCAAGTACTACAAGCAGCCGCGCATCGAGATCCGCCCGCGCCCGAAATACGCCTTCGATGACCGCATCTATGCTGTGGCGTCCAGCGAAGATTCGGTCGACTCGGCTGCCAAGATCGGTGCGCACATGGTGATGTTCGCCGACCGGCCGTGGGAGATGCGCGCGCCGGTCATCGAGCGCGGCCGCGAGCTGCACCGCAAGTACCACGGCACTGCCCCGCCGACGATCATGCTGACCGAGTTCTGCGTGTGCGGCACCAATCTGGCCGAGACCGAGGAGGAGGCGCGCAAGTACCAGGGCAAGTTCGTGGAGAGCAACTTCTACCACTACGAGTTCCTGGGCGAGCACTTCAAGACGGTGAAGGGCTACGACGCCTACCAGCAGAAGGCCGAGATCGCGCGCAAGGGTGGGCTGGACGGCGCCGTGGCCGGCTTCATGCAGGCCGCGAGTTGGGGGACGCCCGACAAGATCCTGCGCGGCCTGGAGAAGCGCCGCGAGGTGCTGGGCGACTTCGAGATGAACGTGGCCTTCCGCTTCGGCGGCACGCCCTATGCGGTGTCCGAGCGTGGGCTCAAGCTCTTCGCCAAGGAAGTGCTGCCGGTGGTGAAGAAGTGGAAGTCAGCCGCGCCGTCGAGGTCCGCATCCGTGAGGGCCGCGGAATAGTCGACGGCTGAAGAGTGACTTGCCGACTACGGTTGGGCGGACGCCGCAAGGCCGCTCAGCGGTGTGGCACGGGCCGCCGCGGCCGTGCGCTCGGCTGAAACCGAACCGTAGGCCGTCGATCGCTGGCGGGGAGTTCGGCCCTGCGCCCGAATCAACCGATCCAGGTCGTCGGCGCACAACTCCTGGCCGTGCATGGCGCCGGCGGCGCGCGTGATGGACTCGTTCATGAGAACGCCGCCCATGTCGTTGGCCCCCGCGCCGAGGCAGAGCGCGGCACCGTCCGGCCCCATCTTGACCCACGACGTCTGGATGTTGGTGAAGCAGGGATCGAGCGCAAGCCGCGCCACAGCGTGCATCAGGACCGCCTCACGGAACGTCGGCCCCTTGCGCGACTGGCCCCGGAGATAGATCGGTGCCTCCATGTGCACGAACGGCAGCGGTACGAACTCGGTGAAGCCGCCGGTCCGCTCCTGCAGGGCGCGGATGCGCAGGAGATGGCGCGCCCAATGCCGGTAGGCATCGACATGGCCGAACATGATGGTGGCGGTGCTCTTGAGGCCGACGGCGTGCGCCGTCTCCATCACCTCGAACCACTGGGCGGTGTTGATCTTGTCGGGACACAGGATCGCGCGCACCTCATCGTCGAGAATCTCGGCGGCGGTCCCGGGCAGGCTCGCCAGGCCGGCATCTCTCAGGCGCGAGAGATAGTCGTAGAGCGAGAGGCCGAGCGTGTCGGCGCCGGTGCGGATCTCGAGCGGAGAGAACGCATGCACGTGCATGTCGGGCGCAGCCCGCTTCACCGCGGCGACGACCGACAGGTAGGTTTCCCCGGTGTATCCGGGCTTGATGCCGCCCTGCAGGCAGACCTCCGTGGCGCCACGCGCCCAGGCCTCGGCCGTGCGCTCCGAGATTTCCGCCATATCCAAATCGTAGGGCTTGTCCCGATGGCCGAGGTTTTGCCGCCCTTTCGAGAACGCACAGAACTTGCAGCCGTAGGTGCAGACGTTGGTGTAGTTGATGTTACGGTTGACGACGTAGGTCACCGTGTCGCCGACGCGGCGCGCGCGCAGCGCATCAGCGGCCTGGCAGACGGCGGAGAAGTCTGCGCCACGTGCATCGAACAGCGTGACTACGTCGGCCTCGCTCAGCGGTTCGCCGGCCGACACCCGGTCGAGGACGCGCGCAATAAGGGGTGAGGACAGCAAGGGGTCAGACCCCTCGCCGCTCGCGTTTCGGTTTCGCCGGGACCGTGACAGCGAGGGGTCTGACCCCTTGATGAGGGCAACCATCGGAGGTGGAAGCGCTTCCTCCGTCCCCGGCGCCCACGCGTCCTCGCGTGCCAGCCCCGCCGTATCCATCTGACGCAGCGTCGGCGCCAATAGCGTACGATCGAGCCACTCACCGACATCATGCCCGTGCAGGCGGGCACTCGCGCCCCTATCATGCCTATCGGCAACTTGCGTGGATCCCCGCCTTCGTGGGGATGACGTTGCGCGGTTGGATGAGGGTGCACCGTGCGACGGTGCATACTCCGGATAGATCGCCAGGCGCTCGACCAGCGTGCGGCCGGCCCGCGCCGTCGCGCGCTCCAGGTCGGCGAGGTGCGGCCAGGGCGCCTCGGGGTTCACGTGATCGGGCGTCACCGGCGAGACGCCGCCCCAGTCGTTGATGCCGGCGCGGACAAGCTGTGCCAGGCCATCGGGCTGCAGGTTGGGCGGGGCCTGGATGTTCATCGCCGGCCCGAGCACGAGCCGCGCCACGGCGATCGTCCAGGCGTGATCGTCCAGCGTCGGCTCGGCGGCACCGCTCATGCGCGTGCCCGGCTTGGCGCGGAAGTTCTGCACGATCACTTCGTGGATATGGCCATGCCGCTCATGCATGTCGCGGATCGCCAGCAGCGCCTCGACGCGTTCGGCGCGCGTCTCGCCGATGCCGATCAGGATGCCGGTGGTGAAGGGAATGCGGGCGCGACCCGCCGCCTCGAGCGTGGCCAGGCGCACGGCAGGCACCTTGTCGGGCGAGCCGAAATGCGGGCCACCGCGGCGCGACAACCGCTCCGACGCCGTCTCCAGCATGATGCCCTGCGACACGGACACCTTGCGCAGCCGCGCCAGCCACGCCTCGTCCATCACGCCGGGATTGAGATGCGGCAGCAGCCCCGTCTCCTTCAGCACGAGTGCCGCCGACCTCTCCAGGTACTCCAGCGTGGACGTGCAGCCGATCTTCGCCAGCGCCTCGCGGGCGGCGGCGTAGCGCAGCTCCGGCTGATCGCCGAGCGTGAACAGGGCCTCCTTGCAGCCGGCAGTCTTGCCCGCCCGCGCGATGTCGAGCACTGCCTCGGGCGTGAGGTAGGCGGGCTCGCCGTCGCGTGGTGTGTGCGCGAACGTGCAGTAGTGGCAGACATCCCGGCACAGCTTGGTCAGCGGGATGAACACCTTCTTGGAGAAACTGACCTGCGTGCCGTGGCCGGCGAGCGCCAGCCGCTCCGCCAACCCCGTCAGGGCGGCGAGGTCATCATGCTCTGCGAGCGCCATGGCCTCGAAAGCGGACAGCCGCCGCCCCGCCTCGGCGGCAGCGAGCGCTTGCTTGATGGCGGAGGATGTCATCGCTCGTTCCCTTGCGGACTGGGCTGCGGACCGGCGGGGGCAGCGAGATAAGGTTCCAGGAATTTGTAGCGCGTGGCACCGTGCGCGTTGCCCAGCAGGTGTGCAAGATCGGAAGGCTCGTCGATATCGCGGGCGAGGCCTGGCAGGTGCAAGACGTTAACGTCGACCCGCCGTGCCATGGCCTGCGACAGGTGCTCGAGATAGCTGCCGGGCCCGTAGCTGGGGGCGATGGCCTGCGGCGGCGCGAGCAGGAGGCCGTTGGTGCCGTTGCCGTCGTGCGATGGCGCCAGGGTCACCCCCGGCTGGCCGCCGCGCGAATGGATCAGCGCTGCAAGTTCGTCCCGTGTGGCAAGCGGCACGTCGGCCGGCAGCACCAGCGCCTGGCCGATGCCGCGCGCGCAGGCGTAGTCGAGGCCGCTGCGCACCGCCGCATTCAGGTCCTCCGCGCCGGGCTCCGGCAGCGCGATCGCTCGGTGTCTCAGCGCGATTTCCGCTATCCGGCTCTCGGGCGTGACCACCACGCAGTCCAGGTGCTCGATGCCGGCGAGGGTGGAGAGCACGTCCTCCAGCATGGTCAGCACAAGATGCTCGCGCACCGGCCCGGGCAGTGCCGACGACAGCCGCCGCTTGGCGCGCGGCAGCCCCTTCAGGGGAACGATGGCGCAGGTCCTCATCGTGATCATGCGCGCACCCTCCTGCCCGCGGCGCGCGTGCCCACGAGGCGTTCGCAGAATGCCAGGCACTGGCGGGCCAGGGCTGTCTTGTCGTCGAGCGAGCGCATCATGGTATTGGTGACGAGGGCGGGAACCTTCAACTCCTTTGCCAATATCGCATCGGCGTCGTCGATGATGAAGCCGTCGATGAGGCCGTCATAGTGACGAGCCACGGTGAGGCAGTCGGCATCGAGCCCCATCTCGGCCATGATCTTGGCGGTAGGGCCTTTGACGGCCTTCCCGCCGACGATGGGCGATATGGCGATGACGGGTGCACCTTGCGCCCGCAGCGCCGCGCGCATGCCAGGCACGGCCAGGATCGGATCGACGCTCAGCCAGGGGTTCGACGGGCCGACGATGACCCCGGCCAGGCCGGGTGCCGACAGTGCCTCGAGCACCTGCCGGGTCGGGCGCGCCGCCGCGATCCCTTCCAGGCGGATGCCGCTCAGTCTCGGGCGGCTCTGCTCGCGAACGAAGTACTCCTGGAAGCTCAGCGTGCCTGCATCCGTGTCGATGACCGTGCGCACGGGCTCGTCGCTCATGGGCAGGATCTGCGGCAACACGCCGAGTGCCCGGGCCTGACCCGCCGCCACGGCCGTCACCGTCTCCCCCGCGCGCAAGCGCTGCGCGCGATCGATGTGGGTTGCGAGGTCGCCGTCGCCGAGCTTGAACCACGTCGGCCCACCCAGCTCGCCGAGCGCTCGCATGAAGGTCCATGTCTCGTTGCGACGTCCCCAACCCGTCTCCTCGTTCACCACGCCGGCCAGCGAGTAGAGCACCGTATCCACGTCGGGCGAGATGTGGAGCCCCAGGTGGGTGAAGTCGTCGCCGGTGTTGACGATCACCGACAACCGCTCGCCCAGGAGCTGCGCCAGCCCCACGGCCAGCTTGACGCCGCCGCTGCCGCCGGAGAGCACCACGTAGGTGCCGGCCGGGACCGCTTGCGCGTTCATCGGAACAAGTCCTCGCGCTTGGGGCGTACGAGCGACGCGGCGGGCGTCGCCGGCGCGTTCCAGTCGAGTCCGCGCACAACGGCTGCGGGACGGCCCTCGGCGGCCTCGCCCATGGCCAGCACGCCGATGGAAGCGACGGCGTCGGCGAAAGCCACCTCGGTCACCTCCAGCGGGCGTCCGCTCAGGTCCTGCTCGCCGCGCCGGTCCCACAGGGACGGGACGCCGGCCGCGCCGATCGCCAATCCCACCGTGCCGAGCCGCCATGCCCGGCCGACGCTGTCGGAGATGACGACGCCGATATCCACCCCGAAGTGCGCATCGAGCCTGGCCTTGAGGCGCTGTGCGGTGGCATCCGGGTCGAGAGGGAGGAGCAGCACCCGCCGGCCGTGATCCTCTGCCTCGAGGTTCGACTGGTCGACGCCGGCATTGGCCATGATCAGCCCCTGCCGGGTAGCGACGATCAGCACGTTGGGCTTGGCGCGGAGCACCTCCGTGGCCTCCTGCAGGACAGCCTCGACCAGCCGCACATCCTTGCGGGTGATCTGGGCCAGCTCACGCGCCCGCTCGCTCGGCTCCAGCGTGCCCAACTCCAGGAAGCGGCCCTCGGCCTTCGACACGATCTTGCTCGTCACCACCACGATATCATGCGCGCTCAGCGTGACCGAGTTGGCCACCATGGCCTCGATCAGCAGGGCGCCCAGGTCATCGCCGGGCAGCACCTGCGGTATGCCGTCGAGCGCGACAATGGTGAGGCCGGAATTGCGCAAGGTGCTTGTCCCGTTGCCTTGAACGCCGTGCTCGCCCAGGTTTTCTCAGGCTCTAGCTGGCGGCGATGCCGGTGATGCGAATGCCGGCGCCATCCACCTTGTAGGTGCGGTTGATGCCGATCAGCACCGAGGTCAACGCCTCGGCCGCCACGGAGTTGGCGAGCGGGCCGGCGTGGATGCCGCGCAGCCCCATGGCGCCCGCCAGCTCGAGCACCACCTCGCGATCCTTGGCATCGTCGCCGAAAACGAGCACGTCGCAGTCGATCGCCTCGTCCTTCTGCAGCTTCGACGCCGCCACATTATGGAAGCCGGAAACGACCCGCGTACCGGGAGGCAGCCGCTTTTGCGCGGCCAGCGCGGCCGACCCTTCGAGCGGCATCTGCGCGCGCGCCACCCGCGGCGGCACCAGCGGCACGGTGGTGTCGA
>DATFCC010000029.1:0-9946 GCA_035253505.1 Hyphomicrobiaceae bacterium | reverse complement strand
TGGCCTCGAGCACGCCGCCCTTGGCCGGTTTCACCGCGGGCGGATCGGAGGACGCAACGCGCCACTTGAGCTTGCGCACCGCGTCTTCGACCAGCCCATAAGCCTCCTCCACGCCGCGATCCATCACGAACGTGCGCAAGTCGGGATAGGCCTTCTGCTGCTCGGCGGCGAACCGTTGCCCGGGATAGTCGATCGCGTTGGCGTCCCGCGGGCGCACCTTCGCCAGTGTGGAGAACGCTGGCGGCTCGGTGACATCGGTCGTGACGTCATTGATGGGCGGGGAATGCATGAACGCGGAAATGAAGGTCAACGGCCAGGCCAGCGCCAGCAGGGGCAGCAGAATCCCCAGCGCGGCCTGCCCCGCGCCCCCGTAGCCCCGCCGCCAGATCTGAGCCAGCGCCAGGAGGGCTGCGAGAACCGCCAGGGCGCAGCCGGCAGCTCCCACGGCGAAGAGATTGACGGCCATGGGCGTCGGAAAGGAGGTGAGCCGGTGCAGAACGAGGTCGACAAGGAGCAGGCTCGTCGAGAACAGGGCGATCCTGCTCGACCAGCGCGCCAGGGGCGCCAGCACCAACGTCGATCGATCGGTCATGCTCGCATCGGTCCGGGCCCTGGCTTACCAGTGTTCGCCATACCCCGCCACTGGCGGAAAATTCCGAGCTGAGGCCGAGCCTGGCGTTGACAGTGACGGGAGTGCACCCCATAAGAGCGTCCATGATGAGGCTCACGCAGCAAACGGCATTGCTGGTCCGACGCAGCCGCCCCCGCCGCGCGCGGGTGCGATGACGGCGCGTTGCGCGCATGTCCCTCGCACAGCCGCGCCCTGAGCGCGGCTTTTTTATTCTCCCCTGATGCAGGAATGCCGGCCCATGACGATCAACACAGCGCCCAAGGCGCAAGCCAAACCCAAGCCCGATACGGCAGTGAAGGCGAAGACGAAGCCCGCCATCTTCATCGACGGCGAGGCCGGCACGACGGGTCTGGAGATCCGGCGCCGCGTGGCCGATCTGGCCGGCCTCGAGGTCAGGAGCATCGCGCCCGAACAACGCAAGGACCCGGAAGCGCGGGCAGCCCTGATGCGCGAGGTCGATCTTGTCGTGCTGTGCCTGCCGGATGATGCCGCCAGGGAGGCGGTCGCGCTGATCGACGGCCTGGGTGCGAACGCGCCGAAGGTGGTGGATGCGAGCACCGCGCATCGGGTCGCGCCGGGCTGGGTCTATGGCTTCCCGGAAATGGATCGGGCGCAGGCCGCAGCCGTGCGCGAGGCAAAGCGTGTCAGCAATCCCGGCTGCTATCCGACGGCGGCGATCGCGCTGATCCGGCCGCTGGTCGAGGCCGGCCTCCTGCCCGCGGACTATCCGGTGACGGTCAATGCGGTGAGCGGCTACAGCGGCGGCGGCCGCAGCATGATCGAGGCCTACGAGAGCGGCAAGGCGCCGGCGTTCGAGCTCTACGGCCTCACCTTCAAGCACAAGCACCTGCCCGAGCTCCAGCAGTACGCCAAGCTCACGAGGCGGCCGATCTTCGTGCCGTCGGTGGGCAATTTCCGCCAGGGCATGCTGGTGAGCGTGCCTCTGCATCTCGACGCGCTGCCGGGCAAGCCTTGCGCGCGCGACCTGGAGGCCGCGCTCAGCAGGCACTATGCCGGCGCAAAGCTGGTGAAGGTCGTCCCCGCGGGTGATCCCGCGGCCAAGGACATCCGGCTCGAGGCCCTATCGCTCAATGGCACCGACATGCTGGAGCTGCGCGTGTTTGCGAGCGAGAAGCATCCCCAGGCAGTGCTGGTGGCGAAGCTGGACAACCTGGGCAAAGGCGCATCGGGCGCGGCCGTCCAGAACATCGGGCTGATGCTCGGCGTTCCCACTTCGTGACGTTGCCGTCGAGCCAGGGGCATGAGTCCGGATGGGGCCGACCCCTTGCTGCCAGCGTGTGCGAGAGGCATCAACGCTCGTGGCGGGGGTCTGATCCCTTGGCCCCGGGATGATGAACCATGGCCCGCTACGACTTCAATGCTCAGCGCCTGTTCGTCGCCGCGGACCTATCGCGAGCGGCGAGGGTCACCTGCGATGCGGCGCAGGCCAACTATCTGAAGAACGTCCTGCGCCTCAAGGTCGGCGACCCTGTCCTGCTGTTCAATGGCCGAGACGGGGAGTGGCGGGCCGAACTGGTCGAGGCCGGCAGGCGCGGGGTCTCGCTCGTCCTTGCAGTGAAGGTCCGCGAGCAGGAAGACGGGCCCGATATCGACTACCTGTTCGCGCCCCTGAAGCGCGCCCGCCAGGACTACATGGTGCAGAAGGCGACCGAGATGGGGGTGGCGCGCCTGCGCCCCGTTCTGACCCGCCATACCATCGCCGAGCGGGTCAACGTCGAGCGCATGCGCGCCAACGTCATCGAAGCGGCTGAGCAGTGCGGCGTCCTGCGCATACCGGAGGTGGTGGCGCCGGAGCGGCTCGATAAGGTGATCGGACAGTGGGATGCCGCCCGAGGCCTCGTCTTTTGCGACGAAGGCAGCGACCTCCAGCCGCCGCTCGAGGCTCTGGGGAGGCTGAAGCCGGGGCCGGTGGCGGTGCTGGTGGGTCCCGAAGGGGGGTTCGATGAGGGCGAGCGTGCACTGCTCTCATCCATGCCATTCGTCACGCGCATTTCTCTTGGCCCGCGCATCCTGCGTGCCGATACGGCCGCCGTCGCGGTGCTGGCTCTTGTCAATGCCGTGCGCGGCGGTCGGCATTAGCTTTTCGCTCCTACCCCCGTCTTGTGCCTCCCCGTGCTTATCAATTAACAAGGTGGCGGCCGCCGCTGGGGCGGATCGTCGCCTCCGCTTAAGCGAGAACGGTTGATACATGTCCACCCGCCAGGACAGCGCGCCCGCCCCGATCGTGCGCTCGCGCGACGACCTCGTTGCTTGGATCGCGGCAGGAAGCAAGCCGACGGAACGCTGGCGCATCGGCACGGAGCACGAAAAGTTTCTGTTCGCCACCGATACCCTGCGGCCCGTGCCCTACGACGGGCCGAACGGAGTCCGCGCGCTGATGGAGGGCCTGATCGCCCGCTTCGGCTGGGAGCCGATCATGGAGGGCACGAACCTCATCGCCCTGAAGCGGCCGGCTGCGGAAGGTGCATTGAGCGCCACCGTGTCTTTGGAGCCCGGCGGCCAGTTCGAGCTCTCCGGCGCGCCGGTCAGGACCGTCCATGACACCGGCGCGGAAACCCACGAGCACTTGGAGCAGGTGCTGGCCGTCGGCGGGCCTCTGCGCATCGGTTTTCTCGGCGTCGGCTTCTCGCCCAACTGGACGCTGGACGAGACGCCGCGCATGCCCAAGCAGCGCTATCAGGTGATGACCCGCTACATGCCTCTCGTCGGCAAGCGCGGTCTCGATATGATGTACCGCACGGCGACCATTCAGGTGAACCTCGATTTCGCCGACGAAGCGGACATGGTCCGCAAGTTCCGCGTATCGCTGGCACTGCAGCCGGTGGTGACGGCGATCTTCGCCTGCTCGCCCTTCACCGAGGGGCGGCCCAACGGCTTCCTCTCCATGCGCAGCGAAGTGTGGCGCGATACCGACCGGGCGCGCACCGGCATGCTGCCCTTCGTGTTCGAGCCCGGCATGGGCTTCGAGCGCTATGTCGACTACGCGCTCGATGTGCCGATGTACTTCGTCTATCGCGACGGCCGCTACATCGATGCGGCGGGCGCTTCGTTCCGCGACTTCCTTGCCGGCCGGCTGCCGCAGTTGTCGGGCGAGCTGCCGACCGAGGATGACTGGTCCGACCATCTGACAACGCTGTTCCCGGAGGTGCGCATGAAGCGCTTCCTGGAGATGCGCGGCGCCGACGGCGGCCGCTGGCGCCGCATCTGTGCATTGCCGGCGCTGTGGTCCGGATTGCTCTACGACCGAGCGGCGCTCGATGCCGCCTGGGAGCTGGTCAAGGACTGGACGGCAGAGGAGCGGCAGGCTCTCCGCGACGGCGTGCCCAAGACCGCGCTGCGGACCAAGTTCCGAACCGGCACCGTGCTGGACGTCGCGCGGCAGGCGCTGGCGATCGCCGAGGCGGGACTGCAGCGGCGCGCGTTTACCAACGCGAAGGGCGAGGACGAGCGAATCTTTCTCGAGCCCGTCGCAGCAATTCTTCGTGAGGGAATGACGCCGGCGGATGAAATCCTTCTCCGCTACGAGCGCGATTGGAACCGGCGCACCGGCCCTCTTTTCACGGACTACGCCTTCTGATCCGGGCTTGAACGCGCTCGATCGTTCGCGGATGCTTTTGCGCCACAGCCCTTGACGAACGACCCGCGGCAGCGCCTCCGGCTGCGAGCTGTGGCTGCGGATGCAGCGCACATTCAGCGTTCGTTCATGGTCGAGGTCATAGCAGTGGCCCCCTAGCCATTGTCGTGCGTTCCTGCAAACACGGCCCGTGCCGCACCCGCCGGCGAGGAGCCCATTCGGTGACACGTAGCAGCACATCGCCCCTCGCTTCGGCCGGGTTCTGCCTTGCCGTCGTCATGGCTGCGCTCGTGCTGACGCCTCGCGTCGCCACCGCCGAGGGCCCATCGGCGTGCTCGGGTAGCTGCAAGGCTGCCTACGGAGCGTGCTACAAGAAGAGCCAGGATCGCTCGCGCTGCCAGGCCCAGCTCCAGCGCTGCCTCGAAAGCTGCATCAGGAGCAGGCGGTAGGCGCCCCCCTGGCGCCTACTTCTTCGAGAACTTCTTGAGATAGGCGATCAGGTCCTTGCGGTCCTGCGCATCCTTCAGGCCGGCGAACGCCATCTTGGTGCCCGGCATGAAGGACATCGGGTTCTCCAGGTACTTGAAGAGAACGTCCTCCGTCCACGTCAGGCCCTTGCTGCCTGCGGTCTTGTTGGCCTCGGAATAGGCGAAGCCCTCGATGGTGCCGGCATGGCGGCCAATGATGTCGTTGAGGAGCGGTCCGACCTTGTTGCGGGCCTGCGGACCGACGTCATGGCAGGCGCGGCACTTCTTGAAGACCTCGGCGCCCTCGTCGGCGTTGCCTTCCTGGGCCGCGGCCGGCAGGCCTGCGCCGAGCGCCAGCACGACGCACGCCGGCGCTGCGAGGCGGGCCTTCAACGTGCGCCGTGGCATCACTCCGCCGCTCCTCGATGGTGGATCGCCCGAGAACGTATCAGAAAGGCACGGCCGATTCCGACGCGACCGTTCGCAGCAGCGCAGTCTTGCGCGCCGCCCGGCTCCGGCCATGGCGGCAACTGCCGATCCGCGGTATAAGCCTCGCAGCATGAACGCAGCGGACCGAGGGTTCGTCCGCCGGCGTATGCAGCCAGTCAGGAGCGCGGGATATGGGGCTGGTAGCCCTGCCGGAGCCGGATCGCGCGATCGTTTCGCGTCGCGAGGCGATCTGCGCCGACCTGCGGCGCCTGGTCGGCACCGAAGCCGTGATCGCGGATGCCGACGGCCGCCGCGCCTACGAGACGGACGCACTCACAGCCTACCGCCGGCTGCCCCTGGCCGTGGTGCTGCCCGCGTCCACCGAGGAAGTGTCGCGGGTGCTCGCCTATTGCCACCAGCACGGCATCAAGGTGGTGCCGCGCGGTGCGGGCACCTCGCTCTCTGGCGGCGCCCTGCCGAGCGAGGACGCGGTGGTGGTGGGCGTCTCGCGCATGGCCCGCGTGCTCGAGGTCGACTATGTGAACCGGCTGGCCCGCTGTGAGGTGGGCATCACCAATCTCGGCATCAGCGAGGCGGTGAAAGCCAAGGGTTTCTTCTACGCGCCCGATCCCTCGAGCCAGCTTGCCTGCACGCTCGCCGGCAACATCGCCATGAATTCCGGCGGTGCGCACTGCCTCAAGTACGGCGTCACCACCAACAACATCCTCGGCTTGAAGATGGTGCTGATGGATGGCGAAGTGATCGAGATCGGCGGCGCGCATCTCGATGCCCCGGGCTATGACCTGATGGGCCTCGTCGTCGGCTCGGAGGGGCAGCTCGGCATCGTCACCGAGGCCACCGTGCGCATCCTGCGGGCAGCCGAGGGTGCGCGGCCCATGCTGCTGGGCTTCGAGAGCAGCGAGGCGGCCGGCCAGTGTGTCTCGGCCATCATCGCGGCCGGCATCGTGCCGGTCGCCATCGAATTCATGGACAAGCCGGCGATCCAGGTCTGCGAGGCCTTTGCCAAGGCGGGTTACCCGCTCGACGTGGATGCGCTGCTGATCGTCGAGGTCGAGGGGTCCGAGGAGGAGATGAGCGATCTCCTCGCCACCATCTCTGGTATCGCCAAGCCGTTCAATCCCAAGGCCGTGCGCGTCAGCCAGAGTGCCGAGCAGAGCGCTGCCATCTGGAAGGGCCGCAAGGCCGCGTTCGGCGCCATCGGCCGCATCTCTGACTACTACTGCATGGACGGCGTCATCCCGCTGGGCAAGCTGGGCGAGGTGCTGGTCGCCATCTCGCACATCTGCGACAGGCACGAGCTGCGCGTGGCCAACATCTTTCACGCCGGCGACGGCAACCTGCATCCGCTGGTGCTCTACGATGCCAACGATGCGGCCCAGGCCGACCGGGCCGAGCTGGCCGGCCACGAGATCCTGCAATTGTGCGTGTCCGCAGGCGGATGCCTAACGGGCGAGCACGGCGTCGGCATCGAGAAGCGCGACCTGATGCGCGTCCAGTTCAGCGAGGCCGACCTCGACATGCAGATGCGAATCAAGACGGTGTTCGATCCCAAGTGGCTGTTGAATCCGTCCAAGGTGTTTCCGCTCGACGGGCGCAAGGCTGCCCAGGAAGCCGCGTGAGGAGAGAGGCCCTTGCTGCCCAACATGCGGCCCGTAGACGAGCGCGAGTTTTCTCGCCTGCTCTCGGAGGCGACCGCGAGCTCGACCTCCATCTCGCTGGTGGGCGGCGGCTCCAAGGCGTCGATCGGCCGTCCCGTCCACGCGGCGACCAGCCTCTCGACCAAGGGCTTGCGCGGCATCACGCTCTATGAGCCGAGCGAGATGGTGATGTCGGCCCGCGCCGGCACCGCCCTCGCGCAGATCGAGGATGCGCTCGCCGCCCGGCGGCAGATGCTGGCCTTCGAGCCCGTCGATCTCGCTGCCCTCACCGGCGGGGAAGCAGGCGAGGGCACCATCGGCGGCGTGTTCGCCACCAACCTGTCGGGCGCACGCCGCGTGCGCAGCGGTGCGGCCCGCGACCATCTCCTCGGCGTGCGCGCGGTCAGCGGCAGCGGCGAGACGTTCAAGTCCGGCGGCCGCGTGATGAAGAACGTCACCGGCTACGATCTTTGCCGCGGGCTTGCGGGAAGCTGGGGCACGCTCGCGGTTCTGTCGGAGGTGACGTTCAAGGTGCAGCCGGTGCCCGAGGAGACGGGCACGCTGATCCTGCTGGGCCTTCCCGACGAAATCGCCGTCGAGGTGCTGTGCGACGCGATGGGCACTCCCTACGAGGTATCGGGCGCCGTGCACCTGCAGCCGGGCCTCGTCGCGCGCCTGTGGCACGAGGGCCTGCGCGACCAGGGCGCGGCCATCACGGCGCTGCGGCTGGAGAACTTTTCCAAGTCGGTCGCCTACCGCAAGGCCCGCCTGAAGAGCCATCTCAAGGCCTACGGGGAGATCCACGAGCTGGGCCACGACGACTCGCTGGCCTTCTGGGGTGAGCTGCGCCAGCTCTCCGTCATGCAAGGGAGCGATGCGCCGCTGTGGCGCATTTCGACGGCACCCAGCGCCGCACCCAAAGTGGTCGCCGCGGTCTCGCGCTACATGCCATGCCGGGCGCTGTTCGACTGGTCGGGCGGGCTCGTCTGGGCCGAGGTGATGCCGACCACCGATGCCGGCGCTGCCGATATCCGCCGCGTCATCGCCACCCACGGCGGCCATGCCACGCTGATCCGTGCCGAGCCGCAGGTGCGCGGCCTGGTGGAGGTGTTCCAGCCGCTGGAAGCGGGGCTGGAACGCCTTTCGCGCAAGCTGAAGGCGACCTTCGATCCGGCCGGCATTCTCAACCCCGGGCGAATGTACGCCGGCTTCTGAGGACACGACCGCGGCCCATGCAGACGAGCTTCACCCGCAAGCAACTCGAGAACCCGCGCACCGCCGAGATCGACAAGATCCTGCGGCGCTGCGTGCATTGCGGCTTCTGCACGGCCACCTGCCCCACCTACGTGCTGCTGGGCGACGAGCGCGACAGCCCGCGCGGCCGCATCTACCTGATGAAGGAGATGTACGAGCATGACCGGCCGGCGAGCGCGGAGGTGCAGCAGCATGTCGATCGCTGCCTTTCGTGCCTGTCATGCATGACCACCTGCCCCAGCGGCGTCGACTACATGCACCTCGTCGATCACACGCGCGCCCACATCGAGGAGACGGGCAGCCGCAGCTTCAAGGAGCGTCTCGCGCGCGACCTGCTCGCGGCCGTCCTGCCCTATCCCGAGCGCTTCAAGCTGGCGCTGCGAGCGGCGCGCTTTGCCAAGCCGTTCGCAGGCTTGCTGCGCAGGCTTGGCTTCAAGGAGCTGGTGGCGATGCTGGAGCTGGCGCCCGCCGGCCTTCTGCGCGGGGCCCGTTTCACCGGCCCCGGCACGGCCGCGACCAAGGCCGAGCGACGGCGGCGTGTAATCCTTCTCGCCGGCTGCGCCCAGCAGGTGCTGCGGCCGGAGATCAACGACGCCACCATCCGCCTGCTGGCGCGGCGGGGCGTCGACGTGGAGGTTGCCCCGGGTGCCGGCTGCTGCGGCGCGCTCGTCCATCACATGGGCCGCGAGGCGGACGCCGTCGCCTTCGCCAAGCGCAACGTCGATGCCTGGATGCGCGTGATGGAAAGGGGCGAGCGGATCGACGCCGTCATCATCAACGCCTCGGGCTGCGGCACCACGGTGAAGGACTACGGGCATCTGCTGGCGCGCGAGCCCGGCTACGCGGAGAAGGCAGCCAGCCTCGCCGCCATGGCGCGCGACGTGACGGAGTTCCTGGCCGGCTACGACATGGGGCCGCCGGTGCGCTGGTCGTCGTTGCGCGTGGCCTACCACTCGGCATGCTCCATGCAGCACGGGCAGGGCATCTCTGATGAGCCGCGCAGGCTGCTGCGGGCAGCGGGCTTCACGGTAGTCGAGGTGCCGGAAGGGCACCTGTGCTGCGGCTCGGCGGGCACCTACAACATTCTGCAGCCTGATCTCGCCGCGGACCTGCGCGACCGCAAGGTGGCCAATATCCGCAGCGTGCGCCCGGACGTGGTTGCCGCCGGCAACATCGGCTGCATCACGCAGCTCGCCGCCGGCATGGACATGCCGATCGCCCACACCGTCGAGCTGCTCGACTGGGCCTACGGCGGCCCGATGCCGCGCGGGCTGGAGGCTTTCGCGGCACACGTTCAGGATGTCCCTGAGGCCAAGTCTCTGGTCGCCGTCACCTGAGGCATAGTGTATGGCCACAGGAGTAGGGCGTTGTTGTCGGAGATCGCGAAAAATGCGCATCGGCGTGCCGAAGGAAGTGAAGGTCCACGAGTATCGGGTCGGCATGATCCCGGCCAGCGTGCGCGAGGCCGTCGAGCATGGGCACGAGGTGTTCGTCGAGCGCGACGCGGCGTTGCGGCAGGGCATCTCCGATCAGGACTACGAGCGCGCCGGCGCCAAGGTGCTGGCCACTGCGGCGGAGGTGTTCGAGGTCGCCGAGCTGGTGGTGAAGGTGAAGGAGCCGCAGCCGGCCGAATGTGCGATGCTGCGCGAGGGCCAGACACTCTTCACCTATCTGCATCTCGCGCCGGATCCCGAGCAGGCGCAGGCGCTCATGAAGAGCGGCGTTACCGCCATCGCCTATGAGACCGTGACGAGCGCCCGCGGCGGACTGCCGCTGCTGGCGCCGATGAGCGAGGTGGCCGGCCGCATGGCGGTGCAGGTCGGCGCCCGCTGCCTGGAGAAGGAGGCCGGCGGGGCCGGCATCCTGCTCTCCGGCGTGCCGGGCGTGCCGCCGGGCCGGGTGGTGGTGATCG
>DATFCC010000028.1:0-6005 GCA_035253505.1 Hyphomicrobiaceae bacterium | reverse complement strand
GCGGGTCCTGCGGGAAGGGCTTGCCGAGCTGGCGCTCCACCACCTCCTTGTAGCCGGCGACGACCGTCTTCCAGTCGTCGGCGCCGAGCTCGGTGTCGAGTGTGAGGCCTCCCAGGTTCTTGTGGTTCTCCAGGATGTCCTCGAACACGCCGTGGTCGACGCCCAGAACGACGCTGGAATACATCTGGATGAAGCGGCGATAGCTGTCGTAGGCGAACCGCGCGTTGCCGGACTTGGCGGCGAGGCCTTTCACCGTCTCGTCGTTGAGGCCGAGATTGAGAATGGTGTCCATCATGCCCGGCATCGAGGCGCGCGCGCCGGAGCGCACCGACACCAAGAGCGGCGAGGTGCGGTCGCCGAACGTGGCGCCGACCGCCTTGCCGATGTGAGACATGGCTGCCTCCACCTCGCGCTCGAGGCCGGCGGGCAGCTTGCTGCCATTGGCATAGTAGGCGGTGCATACCTCGGTTGTGATGGTGAACCCGGGAGGCACGGGCAGGCCGAGGCTCGCCATCTCGGCAAGGTTGGCGCCTTTGCCGCCGAGCAGATTCTTCATGCCGGCCGTGCCGTCGGACTTGCCGCCGCCGAACAGGTAGACGCGCTTCTTGGCGCCTCCCGCCGTCTGGCCTGGCGTGGTCATGCTGTCCGCTCCACCCGTTGCCATCGAATCAAAAAATCGATGCTGCATGCGATGCTCCCTGCCCATATCAGCCCTGGCGGCAATGGAAAAGATGGACCTCCCTGAACCCGTCAACGATCGGTTAGTTCCGCGCGGGCTGCAGCAACCGCGCCCCCTTTTGCGCCTGTTCGGCCGGCAGGCCCGGCGGTTGACAGATATGCGCAACTGGCCGCAATCATTGGTCTCCTCCTCATCACATCGGCGAAAAATCCAACCCCGAGCGAGTGCCCATGAGCGCCCAGTCCGCAGCCGTGTTGAACCAGGTTCTGAAGAGGCTCGATGCGACGCGCGAGGAAGCCATCGAACGCCTGTTCGCCCTGATCCGCATCCCGAGCATCTCGACGGATCCGGCCTACAAGCAGCAGTGCCAGTCGGCAGCCGAATGGTGCTCGCGCCAGCTCGGCGAGATCGGCTTCGACGCCAAGGTAGTGCAGACGACGGGCCACCCGATGGTGGTGGCGCACGACCGCAAAGCGCCGCCCGGCGCGCCGCATGTGCTGTTCTACGGCCACTACGACGTGCAGCCGCCCGATCCGCTCGATCTGTGGAAATCGCCGCCGTTCGAGCCGCGCATCGCCGCCGACAAGGTCAATGGCAAGGTGATCGTGGCGCGCGGCGCGGAGGACAACAAGGGCCAGCTCATGACCTTCTTCGAGGCGGCCCGCGCCTGGAAGGCCGTGGCCGGCGCCTGTCCGGTGCGCATCTCGGTCCTGCTGGAGGGCGAGGAGGAATGCGGCTCACCCTCGTTGCCGGGCTTCCTCGCCAAACACGGCAAGGAGGTGACGGCCGACCTTGCTCTCGTCTGCGACACCGGCCAGTGGGACAAGGACACGCCCGCCATCTCGACGCAGCTTCGTGGCCTGGTCGGCACCGAGCTCGTCATCACCGGCCCTAGCCGCGATCTGCACTCGGGCAGTTACGGCGGGCCGGCCATCAATCCGATCCGCGTGCTCGCTCGCATCATCGGCGAGATGCACGACGACACGGGCAAGGTGCGCATTCCCGGCTTCTATGACGGCATCAAGAAGCCGTCCGCCAAGCAGCTCCAGCAGTGGGCGGGGCTCGGCTTCGACGATCGAGCGTTCCTGGGCGAGGTCGGCCTCAGCCAGCCGGCGGGCGAGCGGCGTCACGGCGTGCTGGAGCAGATCTGGGCGCGCCCCACGGTCGAGTTCAACGGCATCACCGGCGGCTACCAGGGCGTCGGCTCGAAGACCGTTATCCCGGCGCGCGCCTCGGTGAAGATCACCTGCCGGCTGGTGCCGGGCCAGGACCCTCAGGCCGTCCTCAAGGGCATCGACACGTTCGTCAAGGTGCGGCTGCCGAAGGATTGCCGGGCTGAATTGCAGGGCGGGCGCGGCTCCAAGGCCATCGCTTTCGATGCCAACTCCCGCCACATCCGCAGCGCCGCCGAGGCGCTCGAGGAGGAGTGGGGGCGGCCGACGGCGCTGGTCGGCATGGGCGGGTCGATCCCCATCGTCACCTCCTTCAAGGAGGTGCTGGGCATGGACAGCCTGCTCGTCGGCTTCGGCCTCGACGACGACCGCATCCACTCGCCCAACGAGAAGTACAATCTTTCCTCGTTCCGCAAGGGTGCGCGCAGTTGGGCGCGCATCCTCGCCAAGCTCGCGGCGTGAGGTGGCGCGAGAAACGCGGCGCGGCAGCGCACGGCGGTTGCGCGCAAGCGCCGCGCACCGCTGCCCCGGGCGCGGTTTCGTGCTAGAGGCGGAGCATGAAGATCACCATCCAGGCCAACTCGGGCGAATTCAACTTCGATTGCCCCGAGAGCGAGCGCATTCTCTACGCCGGCCTCAAGCAGGGCCTGCGCCTGCCTTATGAATGTGCCACCGGAACGTGCGGCACCTGCCGCGGCCGCGTGCTGCAGGGCTCGACGCTGATCGAATGGGAGGAAGCGCCGGGCTACGCCAAGCTGAAACGCGCCAAGGGCGACGTGCTGATGTGCCAGACGCGCCCCATCGGTGACTGCGTCCTGCGCGTGCCGGCCAATCTCGTCTCCGATCCGTCGAGCCCGACGAAACCCATGCACCGCCGGGGCACGATCGCGGCGGTGCGCTGGCTCGTGCGCGATGTGGTGGAGATCGAGATCGCGCTGTCACAGCCCGTTACGTTCGACGCCGGCCAGTTCGTCGTGCTGGAGGCGCCGGGCATCATCGGCGGCCGTGCCTATTCCATGGTGAACTGGAACCGCGATACCGGCCGCCTGACCTTCGTCATCAAGCAGATGCCCGGCGGGGGCTTCTCGAACTGGCTGTTCGGCGGCGACGTGACGGACAAGGAGCTCGACGTGTTCGGCCCCCTCGGCGCGGCCACGTTCCGGCCGGCGGAAAAGCGGAACATCCTTTGCATCGCCGGGGGCTCCGGCGTCGCCGGCATGCTGGCCATCCTCGAGCACGCACGATCCGAAGATTACTTCAGCGACCATACGGCCCACGTGTTCTTCGGCGTGCGCGGCCTTGCCGACGGCTTCTACCTCGACCGGTTTTCCGACTACGTGGCGGCTGCGGGCGGCAAGCTCGATGTCACGCTGGCGCTGTCGCATGAGCCGGCAACGTCCGACGTGCACCCGCAATTCCCCAACATCAGGCTGGCAAGCGGCATGGTGACGGAGGTGATGTCCCGCGCCATGGAGGGCCGCTACGACGGCACCGTGTCGTTCATCGCCGGCCCGACGCCGATGGTGGACGAGGCGCTGCGCCTTCTCATCCGCGTGGCCCGCCAGCCCGCAGCTTTCGTGCGCTACGACAAGTACACGTGAGGGGTATTCCCTCTCCCCACTCTTCTGTGGGGAGAGGGTCAGGGTGAGGGGCAGCGGCAAACACCGACGTCGGAGCAAGCGGCTGCCCCTCACCCCGACCCTCTCCCCGTAAGCACGGGGAGAGGGAGAATGTCAGCGGTTTGGCCGGGCAAACGCCGCTTCCATCTCGCGCCGCGCTTTGACCGCATCGTCGGTGGCATCGACTGCGACGTCGGACCACCTGAGGGGCTGGCCCTCGGCAATGTCGCTCTTGAGCTGCACATTGCTGGCAAGGCCGAGCGGCAGATAGCCTTCCGCGAGCGAAACGCCGGCCGGAGTCTGCCGGCCCCAGACCAGGAAGCCGCCCTCGCCGTCGAGCATCTCGCCCTTCTTCAGGGCGCGCTTGGCAGTGGCAACGACATCCGAGTTGAAGCACACCGGCATGCCCGTCGGCTCCCGGCGCAGCGCCGCCGAGGCGACCGAGATGCCGAGCTCCAGGCCGATCATGTGCGTGGGCCGGTAGAGGGCCGCGTATCTCCCGCTCTTGTCCGGCAACAGGTGATACTCGGCGAAGCACTGACTTGCGTAGGGGCTGTCGCTCTCGATCACGACATACGTGCCCATCGCCAGGTGGTGCGGCACATCCTTGCCGGCCCGGTCCACGGACGAGACAACCTCCGTCACGCCCTTCCGCTCGAGCGTACCGCCCTCGGCGCGCGGCTTGCAGACTTCGGCCAGGTCGAACCGCGACGAGGGTGGAAAGCCGAGCCCGCCCGACTGCGGCACGAGGCCGGTCGCGTTGCACACCGCCGTCATCTCGATGCCGGACTTGGTGCCGTCGATGAAGGAATTGAACATCTTCGGATTGATGTGGCTGCGGTCCTTGATCTTCAGGTACTGATCGAGGATGTCCCACACCGTGTCCGGGGTGGACTGGTGGTAGGTCGGGTGGTAGCGGGTCCCCTTGCCGGCGGCCACCACGTTGAAACCGCACGTGCGCGCCCAGTCGACGTGCTCGCAGATGAGGGCCGGCTGGTCGCCCCACGCCAGCGAGTAGACGACTCCCGCTTCGCGCGCCTCCCGTGCCAGCAGCGGGCCGGCCAGGGCATCGGCCTCGACGTTGACCATCACCACGTGCTTGCCGTGCCGGATCGCCTCGCGGCAGAGCCGGATGCCGGTGGCGGGATCGCCCGTCGCCTCGATCACCACCTCGACCTCGGGATGGGCGATGACGGCCAGCGCATCCTCGGTGATGAAGGTTTTGCCCGACTTGAGCGCGTCGGTCAGGGACACCGCCTGGGTCTGCTCCTTGGGCCAGCCGACCTCGGTCATGCGGTCGCGCGCGCGGCTCGGCATCAAGTCTGCCAGGCCCATCAGATGCAGGCCGGCGGTGAGGCGCGCCTGCGACAGGAACATGGTGCCGAACTTGCCGGCGCCGACCTGCCCGATCCGTATCGGCCTGCCGGCCGCGGCGCGCTCGCGCAGCATTGACGAAAGATTCATCAGGCATTTCCTCGAAACGGATGGAGGCTCGCTTCCCTCTCGCCTAGGGGGAGAGGGCATGAGGCCATGACTTACGATCGCCAGCATTCGTCGTGCAACAGACGTATCCCTTTGTAGCGCGATCGTAAGCCTTTGGCCGAACTGGTGAGGGGCAACACTCCTTGTCGATGAGGGCCCCCTCATCCACCCTTCGGCACCTTCTCCCCAAGGGGAGAAGGGAACTCAAGCAACATGACGCGTGGTGAGTTGATGCCAGGCCCGCAGGGTCTGACGTCCTATCAGACCTACTCCGCCGCCTGCCGGTGCGACTGAGCGTAGCGCAGCAGGGCATCATCGGCGCAGGGAACGATGGGTGTGAAGTCCTGGTGCGCGATCCATTCGGCCCGGGTCGGCTTGCGGATGTAGTTGGAGACCGCGTTCAGCGTCAGGTACACGATCTTGCGCGAGTAGGGCGTGATGTTGCCGGCCGACCCGTGCACCAGGTTGCCGTGGAACATCAGCACGCCGCCCGGCTTGCCCGTCGGCACCACCAGCCCGCCTTCCTCAACCAGCTTCTCCACCGTCGCGTGGTCGAGCGTCCACAGCGGATAGCTGGTCGTCGCCTTGTCGTGGCCGGCCGCCAGCACACCGTGCTTGTGGCTCCTGGGGATCAGCATCAGAGGGCCGTTGAAGGTGAACACCTCGTCGAGGAACACGGAGATGTTCATCGCCTTCGGCTCGGGCATGCCGTCGTCGCGCGCCCAGGTGCCGTAGTCCTGGTGCCATTGCCACACGTCGCCGTCGAACTTGGCTTTGGCGTTGATCTTGAACTGGTGCATGTAAAGCTTGTCGCCGAAGAGCTGCTCGACGGGCTCGATCAGGCGTGGGTGCCGGCCGAGGATCGCGAACCCCTCGTTGTAGGTGTGGGCCGCGAAGGCCGTGCGCGGCGCGCCGGATTTCTCGCGCCAGATCTGCGGCCGGTCGAGCTTGTAGATGCCCTCCGCCTCGCTGCGCAGGATCGCCACCTCTTCGGCGGAAAACGCGTCGGGCAGGAACAGCCAGCCTTCCTCGTCGAATTGCTTGATCTGCTGG
>DATFCC010000027.1:0-6109 GCA_035253505.1 Hyphomicrobiaceae bacterium | reverse complement strand
GCCCGACGAGGGCTTCGCCGCCACCACAGTGGTGACGCCGGCCGAGCTTGCCCGGCAGCCCGCCAGCACCCTGGGCGACGCTCTGGCGAACAAGCCCGGCATCGCCGGCACCAGCTTCGCCCCTGGTGCGAGCCGGCCCGTCATCCGCGGGCTCGGCGGCTTCCGCGTGCGCATCCAGGAGAACGGCCTTGCCACCGGCGATGTCTCCGCGCTCAGCGACGACCACGCCATTCCCGTCGATCCGCTGGCCGCCGGCCAGGTGGAGGTGGTGCGCGGCCCTGCCACTCTGCGCTACGGCTCGCAGGCGATCGGCGGCGTCGTCAACGCCGTCAACAGCCGCATCCCCACCGCCATTCCTGCCAACGGCATCCTGGTCGAGACCCGCGGCGGCTTCAGCACGGTCGATGGCGGCCGCAACGGCGCCGCCATCGTCGAGGCGGGCTCGGGCAACTTCGTCATCCACGCCGACACCTTCGCGCGCGGCGCCGACGACTACCGCATTCCCGGCGGCACCCAGGCCAACACGTCGCTGGACGCCAGGGGCTACGCGCTCGGCGGGTCGTTCGTGGGCAAGAGCGGGTTTCTCGGCGTCGCCTACACCTCCTTCGACAGCACGTATTTCATCCCCGGCATCGAAGCCGCCGCCGACAAGAACCACATCGCCCTCAACCAGTCGAAGTTCACCAGCCGGGGCGAATGGCGCCCCGGCGGCCTCGGCATCGAAGCCATCCGCTTCTGGTTCGGCGCCACCGACTACAAGCACAGCGAGATCGATTCGCTGCCGGTGTTCTCGGTCGGCTCCACCTTCCTGCAGACGCAGTACGAGGCGCGGCTGGAGGCCGAGCATCGCCCGATCGGCACGCCTCTCGGCATCCTGCGTGGCGCTGCCGGCGTTCAGTGGTCGGATCGCGACCTGCAGGCGTCGGGCGCCGACGGCATCATCCTCGATCCCACCAACTCGCGCAGCCTGGCGGGCTTCCTGTTCGAGGAGCTGCAGCTCACGCGCAAGCTCAGGTTCCAGGCTGCAGGCCGCATCGAGAGCGACGACGTGAGCGGCACCGCCTCGGTCTTCCCGCCCGATTTCCTGCCGCCGCCCAACGACCCCATCCAGACGCCGGCCAGGCGCGCGTTCATCCCGAAAAGCGTCAGCGCCGGGTTCCTCTACGACCTGCCCCATGGCGTCGTCGCCCGCGCCACTGTGGCGCACGTCGAGCGCGCGCCGGATGCCACCGAGCTCTTCTACAAGGGCCCGCACGATTCCACGGCCACCTTCGAGATCGGCAACCCCAACCTGAAGATCGAGGGCGCCAACACGTTCGAGATCGGGCTGAAGCGGGCCAAGGGCGAGTTCCGCTTCGATGCCTCGGTCTACCGCACCTCCTTCTCCAACTTCGTCTTCAAGCGCTTCACCGGCATCAAATGCGACGACGACTTCGCCTCGTGCGGCGCGGGCACCGAGCTCGACCAGATCGTCTATTCGCAGCAGGACGCCACGTTCACGGGCGCCGAGCTCCAGGCGGAATACGACGTGGCGCGCGTCTGGCGCGGCGTGTGGGGCATCGAAGGACAGTACGATTTCGTGCACGCCGTCCTGGCCGACGGCACCTACGTGCCCAAGCTGCCGCCGCACCGGCTGGGCGGCGGCCTTTATTACCGCGACCTCCACTGGCTGGCGCGCGTGAACCTGCTGCACGCCTTCGCCCAGAACGAGTTCGCGACCTTCGACACGCCGACGCCCGGCTACAATCTGCTCAATGCCGAGCTCAGCTACACCACGAAGCTCGAGCGGATGTCCCGGCTGGTGCCCGAGGTCACGGTCGGCATCAGGGGCGAGAACCTTCTGAACGACGACATCCGCAACAGCGTCTCCTACAAGAAGGACGAGGTGCTCCAGCCCGGCACCAACATCCGCCTGTTCGGCACGGTCAAGCTCAACTGAGCTGACCCCGCCGCGGCCCGGCCGGGGCCCGCCAGCGGAGTGCAGCCATGCGCGGGCGCCGCTGGGAATTTCCGCAGCGCACAATATGCTCGGGTGAGAAAAACGTTGCCACGCGCCACACCGGCGGGCTTTGTTTCCCGGTTGAAAAAACAACCCTGGAACCGAGCTGGAACTTGGGATAACGCATCCCGATCTAGTAGAAGGGCGGGTCGGGAAGCGGCGAGGACTGGGCGGGATGCAATCGGGCGAAGTCGCAGCACGAACCAGGGGCCGCACGGCCCCTACAGACGTTTCCGATCCTCAATACTTCCACAAGGTCGTCGACTGCCAGTGGGCCTGTCCGACCCACACGCCCGTCCCCGAGTACATCCGCCTCATCGCCCAGGGCCGCTATGCCGCAGCCTACATGCTGAACTGGGAAAGCAACGTCTTCCCCGGCATCCTCGGTCGCGTGTGCGACCGGCCCTGCGAGCCGGCCTGCCGGCGGGGACGCGTCGAGGAGAAGCCCGTTGCCATCTGCCGCCTGAAGCGCGTCGCCGCCGACTACAAGGGCGAGATCGACGCGTTCATGCCCGACATTCCCGCCGCCAAGAACGGCAAGCGCATCGCGCTGATCGGCGCCGGCCCCGCGTCCCTCACCGTGGCGCGCGACCTGATGCCGCTCGGCTATTCCTGCGTCCTGTTCGAGAAGGACGCCAAGGGCGGCGGCCTGATGCGCACCAACATTCCCTCCTTTCGCCTGCCGGCAACGGTGCTCGACGAGGAGATCGACCGCATCGTCGCCTTCGGCGTCGAGAAGCGCTTCGGCCACGAGATCAAGAGCCTCGATGCTCTGCTCAAGGAGGGCTTCGATGCCGTGTTCATCGGCACCGGCGCGCCCAAGGGCAAGGATCTCGACATTCCCGGCCGCAAGGAGGCGCGCGCCAACATCCACATCGGCATCGACTGGCTGACGTCGGTGGCCTTCGAGCACGTGCACACCATCGGCAAGCGGGTGGTGGTGATCGGCGGTGGCAACACCGCCATGGACTGCTGCCGCACCGGGCTGCGCCTCGGCGGCATGGACGTGAAGGTCACCGTCCGCTCGCCGCGCCGCGTGATGAAGGCTTCGCCGTGGGAGATCGAGGACGCCGAGCACGAGGGCATCCCCATCTTCGACAATCACGCGCCCAAGGAGTTCCTGCTCGACCGGGGCCGGCTTGCGGGCGTCCGCTTCACCAAGATGAAGGAGGTGGGCGTCGACAAGAACGGCCGGCCCAGGCTCGAGCCCTCCGGCGAGGAGGTCGTATTCGAGTGCGACGACGTGCTGATGGCCATCGGCCAGGAGAACAGCTTCCCCTGGATCGAGCGCAACATCGGCCTGGAGTTCGACGAGTGGGACATGCCCAAGGTCGACAAGACCACCATGATGTCGACCCGGCCCGGCGTGTTCTTCGGCGGCGACGCTGCCTGGGGGCCTGAAAACATCATCTGGGCGGTGGCGCACGGCCATCAGGCCGCGCTCTCCATCGACCTCATGTGCCATGGCAAGGACCTGCGGCAGGAGCGCCCGAAGCCGGGCTCCGAGCTCTTCAGCCAGAAGATGGGCATCCACGAATGGTCCTATAAGAACGACTACACGCCGGTGCGCCGGGTGGCCATGCCGCATGCCGACAAGGCCGCGTCGCTGCGCAACCTCAAGGTCGAGGTGGAGCTGGGCTACGACGACAAGCTGGCCTTCAAGGAGGCCGAGCGCTGCCTCAACTGCGACGTGCAGACCGTGTTCTCGGCGCCCCTGTGCATCGAGTGCGACGCCTGCATGGACATCTGTCCGGTCGATTGCATCAACTTCACCGAGAACGAGGACGAGGCGGCGCTGCGCGAGCACCTGCGCGTGCCCGCCCGCAACAAGAAGCAGGATCTCTACGTGTCCGCGCCGCTGAAGACCGGCCGCATCATGGCCAAGGACGAGGATGTTTGCCTGCACTGCGGGCTGTGCGCCGAGCGCTGCCCGACCGGCGCATGGGACATGCAGAAGTTCATGTACGTGGAGGCGCAGGCTTCACAGGCTTGTCTGACGCATCACAATGCCTACCTGCGCTGAAAGGCCCGGGGCCGCGCCCCGCGCCACAATGTCGAATTTCGAGCTTGCGCGCGTCGGCGCGGGGTCTGACCCCGTACTCAACGAGGCCAATCCCAGATGAGCGGCATCAACGACTTCGTGGTGAAGTTTGCCACCGTCAACGGCTCGGGCTCCGCGAGCGCCAATGGCATTTTCGCCAAGACGCTGTTCCGCATGGGCATCCCCGTCAGCCCCAAGAACATCTTCCCCTCCAACATCCAGGGCCTGCCGACCTGGTATGAGGTGCGCGTGTCGGAGGCGGGCTATCTCGCGCGCCGCGATGGCATCGACCTGATGGTCGCCATGAACCCGCAGACCTTCAAGGAGGACCTGGCCGAGGTCGTGCCCGGTGGCTGGCTGTTCTACGATTCCACCCTGCCGCGCGTCTGGCCGCGCGACGACATCACGGTGCTGGGTGTGCCCATCGCCGAGATGTGCGCCGCCAAGTGGAAGGACACGCGCCAGCGCCAGCTCTTCAAGAACATGGTCTACGTCGGCGCGCTCACCGCACTGCTCGACATGGACCTGAAGGTGCTCGAGGCCACCGTCGCCGACCAGCTCAAGGGCAAGGAGAAGCTGGTGGCGGCCAATATGGAAGCCATCGCGCTGGGGCGCGAGTACGCGCTCGGGCACTTCACCTGCCCGCTGCCGATCCGCGTGCGGCATGCTGAGGGCGCCAAGGGCAAGATCCTGGTGTCCGGCAACGACGCGGCCGGCCTCGGCGCCATCTATGCCGGCGCCACCGTGTGCGCCTGGTATCCGATCACGCCCTCCACCTCGCTGGCCGAGGCCTACGAGCGCTACGCCAAGCGCATGCGGGTCGGCAAGGACGGCCGGCGCCTCTATGGCATCGTGCAGGCCGAGGACGAGCTCGCCGCCATCGGCGTCGCCATCGGCGGCGGCTGGAACGGCGCGCGCTCGTTCACCGCCACCTCCGGCCCCGGCATCTCGCTCATGAGCGAGTTCCTCGGGCTCGCCTACTTCGCTGAGGTGCCGGTGGTGCTCTTCAACATCCAGCGCGGCGGCCCCTCGACCGGCATGCCGACGCGCACGCAGCAGTCCGACATTCTCTCCTGCGCCTATGCCTCGCACGGCGACACCAAGCACGTGCTGCTGTTCCCGGCCAACCCGACCGAATGCTTCTCGCTCGGCGCGCTGGCCTTCGACCTCGCCGAGCGCCTGCAGACGCCTGTCATCGTCATGTCCGATCTCGACATCGGCATGAACGACTGGGTCACCGATGCGTTCGTCTGGGACGATGCGCACGTGCATGACCGCGGCAAGGTGCTCGATGCCGAGCAGCTCGAGGCCTTCAAGGACGTCAAGGGCAGGGACTGGGGCCGCTACCAGGACGTGGATGGTGATGCCATCCCGTACCGCACTCTGCCCGGCACGCATCCGACCAAGGGCGCCTTCTTCACGCGCGGCACCTCGCACGACGAGAACGCGCGCTACACCGAGGACGGCCGCGTCCACGCGCGCATCATCGACCGCCTGCGCCGCAAGTTCGAGACCGCACAGACGCTCGTGCCCAAACCGGAAGTGACCATTCGCGACAAGAGCGGCAAGACCGGCCTTGTCTACTTCGGCGCCACCACGCCGGCCGTGCGCGAGGCGCTCGATCTGCTCGAGCGCGAGGGCGTGAAGGTCAATTCGCTGCGTCTGAAGGCGTTTCCGTTCACGCGCGAGGTGGTGGCGTTCTGCGCCATGCACGAGCGCGTGTTCGTCGTCGAGCAGAACCGCGACGCGCAGATGCGCTCCCTGCTGATGACCGAGGCGGATGTGCCCGGAGCCAAGCTGATCCCCGCCCTCAACTATGACGGCATGCCCCTGACGGCCGATTTCGTGCGCGGCGCCGTGCTCAAGAAGCTGCAACCCACCAAGGCCGCGGCGGAGTAATAGGAAACACTGATAACGTGCTTCACGGCAGCCCCGACCTCAACGTCATTCCCGCGAAGGCGGGAACCCAGGTCACGCCTCCGCGGGGACGTGGGTGGATCGGCTGCGCGCAGTTTTGGGGACCTTCAGTGAACTACGAGAAACCGCGCGTTCGCGGCCCGGTGGCCCGG
>DATFCC010000026.1:0-13614 GCA_035253505.1 Hyphomicrobiaceae bacterium | reverse complement strand
CTACCTGCAGGTGCAAAACGGCTGCGATCATCGCTGCACCTTCTGCGTTATCCCCTACGGTCGCGGCCCGTCCCGTTCGGTGCCGGCCGGCGACGTGGTGGGGAGCGTACGCCGGCTGGTCGAGGCGGGCTGCGCGGAGGTCGTCCTCACGGGCGTCGACATCACCGACTACGGGTCCGGCCTGCCCGGCGACATGACGCTCGGCAAGCTGGTGCGCCAGATCCTGCGGCATGTCCCGGAGCTCGCACGCCTTCGTCTGTCATCCATCGACCAGGTCGAAGCCGATGCCGCCTTGATGGCCGCCATCGCCGAGGAGCCGCGGCTGATGCCGCATCTGCACCTCTCCCTGCAGTCGGGGGATGATCTGATCCTGAAGCGCATGAAGCGGCGGCACGCACGTGCCGATGCCGTGCGGTTCTGCGCCGAGGTGCGCCGCCTGCGTCCCGACATGGTGTTCGGGGCCGATCTCATCGCCGGCTTTCCCACCGAGACAGAGGCGATGTTCGCCCGCTCGATGGATATCGTCGACGATTGCGGGCTTACCTTCCTGCACGTGTTTCCCTTCTCGCCGCGTCCGGGCACGCCGGCCGCCCGCATGCCCCAGGTGCCGCCCGTCGCAATCAAGGAGCGCGCCTCCCGCCTCAGGGCGAAGGGGGAGGCCGCCTTGGCGAGCCGTCTTGCGGCCCAGGTCGGATCGGCCGTCGAGCTGCTGGTGGAGCGCCCGGGGCTGGGCCGCACGCCCGGGTTCGCGGAAATGGCCTTCGCGGGTTCCACGCCCTCCGGAAAAATTGTGCCGGCCCGCGTCACCGGGTCCACCGGCCGCCGGTTGTGCGGGGTGCTCGCCGCTCCCACGTGTGCGTCGTGAGCGATCCACCTCCCAAATCCCGCGGCCTGTTCGGCCTCTTCCGGCGCTCGGCCGCCGACGCGCAGGCCCCCGCGGCTGAAACGGCCGAAACGGCATCCCTCGCCGATGCCACAGCGCTGCAGCCGGAGGAGGGGAGCGCGCTGCCGGAGCCCGTCCTGCCCGTTGCATCGGCGACCGACTTGGCGGCGGCCGAGCCGCCCAGGAAGCAAGGCTGGTTCCAGCGCCTGAAGGCGGGTCTCACCAAGACCTCGGCCAAGCTCTCCCAGGACATTGCGGACATCTTCACAAAGCGGAAGCTCGACGCTGCTACGCTCGAAGAGCTGGAAGATTCGCTGATCCAGGCCGACCTCGGTGTCGAGACCGCCATGCGCATCACGCAAGCCCTGGCCAAGGGCCGCTACAACAAGGAAATTTCTCCCGAGGAGGTGCGCGCCGTCCTCGCCGAGGAGGTGGAGCGCGTGCTGGCGCCGGTCGCCAGGCCGCTGCGCCTCGAGGGCGGGCACCGTCCGCACGTGATCCTGGTGGTTGGCGTCAACGGCACCGGCAAGACCACGACCATCGGCAAGCTGGCCCAGCGTTTTGCACTGGATGGCCGCAAGGTCACCCTGGCCGCTGGCGACACGTTCCGCGCCGCGGCCATCGACCAGCTCAAGATCTGGGGCGGGCGCACGGGCGCGGACGTGATCGCGCGCGAGGCCGGCGCCGACTCGGCGAGCCTCGCCTACGATGCCCTGCAGCGCGCGCGCGAGAATTCCAGCGAGGTGTTGCTGATCGACACCGCCGGCCGGCTGCAGAACAAGCAGGCGCTGATGGACGAGCTGGAAAAGGTCATTCGCGTCCTGCGCAAGCTGGATGCGACGGCGCCCCATCATGTCCTGCTCGTGCTGGACGCCACCACCGGCCAGAACGCGATTAACCAGGTGGAAGTCTTCAAGGAAAAGGCGGGCGTCACGGGCCTGGTGATGACCAAGCTGGATGGCACCGCCAAGGGCGGCATTCTCGTCGCAATTTCGGCGAAGTTCGGTCTACCGGTGCATGCTATCGGCGTCGGGGAGGGTGTGGAGGACCTCGCCAGCTTCGACGCGGCCGAGTTTGCGCGTGCGGTTGCGCTGAGTTAAGACTTGCAAAGGCCAAGGAGGGGGCGGATCGCAAAGACCGCCCAAAAGACGCAAGCGTGGCAGTGGAAGTCGTGACGTGGCGGAAGCGGCATTATCCGTTCAATGCCGAGCAGACCGTCAATATCCTGGGAGAGATCGGGCCGCTGGTCGCGATGTTCCTGGTGAACGGCATCTATGGGATCGCCGCCGGCACCTGGGCATTGATCGGCTGCACGCTGCTGTCGCTCGTCACCACGCTGGTGATGCTCGGCCGTCCTCCCGTCATGCCCTTCATCGCCGGCGCCGTCAGTGTCACCTTCGGCGCGCTCACGCTGGTGACCGGCAATGCCATGTGGGTGCAGATCAAGGTCACCCTGTTCAATGCCCTGGTCGCGCTGATGCTGTGGGTGGGTATGCGCACCGGGCATAACTTCTTCCGCTTCGTGTTCGGCAAGACCTTCCACTACAGCGAGCGGGGCTGGGACACGCTCACGCGCAATGTGGCGCTGTTCTTCCTCGCCACCGCGGTTGTCAACGAGATCGTGCGCCTGAGCTGCGCCCACGCCCATTTCGTCGCGCTCAACAGGGTGTTCACCGGCATCGACATCTGGATCCTTTTCAAGATCTTCATCATCATGCCGGCGACGGCCCTGTTCTTCGTCTGGCAGGCGCGGGTGCTCCAGAAATACCGGTTGCCGGACCCCGCCACCCAGGCGATCCCTGTGAATTCCCCGCCGCGCGATCCGGCCGCCTGATGCCGGGCCACGCCAAGCTGCGGACCCAGCCAAGAGCGCACCCATGAGCGAAGCGGCCAAACGGCCCGACGTTGCTGCCCCGCCGCCCCCCTCTCACGCCAAGCTGCTGATCGAGCTCGGGCCGCTCGCCGCCTTCGGGCTGACCTACCTTGCGGCCGGCATCTTCTGGGCGACCGGCGTCGTCATGGCAGCGAGCGTCATCGCGCTCGCGGCCTCCTGGCATCAGTTCCGGCGCCTGCTGCCCGTGCCTCTGCTGACAGCCATCCTCGTCGTCGTTTTCGGCAGCCTCACGTTCTGGCTGCACGATCCGAGCTTCATCAAGCTGAAGCCGACCATCATCAATCTGATGTTCTCGGCCATGCTGTTCATCGGCCTCCTCACCGGCCGGCCGTTCCTCAAGCTTCTCCTGGGCGAGGCTTTCAATCTCACCGACGAGGGCTGGCGGAGGCTCACGCTGCGCTGGGCGTTGTTCTTCCTGGCGCTGGCGCTGCTCAACGAGGTGGTGTGGCGCACCATGTCCGAGGCCGCCTGGGTGAACTTCAAGGTGTTCGGCATTCTCGGCCTGTCGCTCGTCTTCGCGGTGGCGCAGGTGGGCCTCATCAAGCGCCACGAGAACACCGGCGGCTGACGCGGACTTCGCCGAAAGTAGGACACCTTGTCGCGAAATTCATCGTGGCAACGCTGGCGGTCGTGTGCGATCCTCATTGCCGGCTGCTTCGTGTCGCGCCTTCGCCATGGCGGATGGATGGAGGAGTGGCGGTAGCCCCGGCCGCAAGGCGCGCCGTCCTGGCGTGCGCCTCCAGCTCCGAAAGAATAATGAAGCGCGATTCTCAATCCGACCGGCTTGCCCGGTCACCTGTCCACCTGTTGCACCGCGCCGGTCAGGCTGCGGGCGACATCTTCCACGGTGAGATGAAGGACGGCGACCTGACGCCGCGCCAGCTTGCCGTCCTGGTGACCGTGGCCGGCAACGAGGGGCTGAGCCAGACCGGTCTCGTCGAGCGAACGGGCATCGACCGCTCCACGCTGGCCGATATCGTGCGACGTATGCAGCGCAAGGGGCTGCTGCAGCGCCGCCGCACGAAGGAGGACGCGCGCGCCTACGCGGTGCGTCTCACCGACGAGGGCCGGCGCGTGCTCAAGATCGCCGATCCGCTCGCCCGGCGCGTCGACGACCGCATCCTCGATGCGCTGCCGACCAAGCACCGCGAGCAGTTCATCGACGACTTGCTGGCGATCGTCGAGGCGTTGCAGAAGCTCTCGGCCACCGCCGGCCGCAAGGCCTGAGCCGCATCGCACCGGCCCGAGACCGGCGCAGTCACAGCGCGGCGCGGGCCGTAGGGTGCAATAGGCGAAGCCGTATTGCACCGGTCCCGAAGCGCTGGAGAGCGGCGCAATACGCTGCGCTATTGCGCCCTACAACGCCGGCCGGCCCGCGTCAGGCCGCCTTCTTCAGCAGCTTGCGGTTGATCAGCAGCTCGGCGATCTGCACCGCGTTGAGGGCGGCGCCTTTGCGCAGGTTGTCCGACACCACCCACATGGAGAGGCCGTTCTCCACCGTCGCATCTTCGCGGATGCGGCTGATGTAGGTGGCGTCCTCGCCCGCGGCCTCCATCGGCGTCACGTAGCCGCCCGGCTCGTGCTTGTCGATCACCAGGCACCCCGGGGCCTCGCGCAGGATGTCGCGCGCCTCCTCGGGCGTGATCGGCTTCTCGAACTCCACGTTGACGGCCTCGCAGTGGCTGACGAACACCGGCACGCGCACGCAGGTGGCGGTCAGCTTGATCTTGGGGTCGAGGATCTTCTTGGTCTCGGCCACCATCTTCCACTCCTCGCGCGTGTAGCCGTCCTCCATGAAGACGTCGACCTGCGGAATGCAGTTGAAGGCGATCTCCTTCTGGAACTTCTTGGGCTCGACCTCCTGGCCGGGAACGTACTTGCCCTTTGTCTGGCTCCACAGCTCGTCCATGCCGTCCTTGCCGGCGCCGGAGACGGACTGGTAGGTGGCAACCACCACGCGCTTGATGGTGGCGCGGTCGTGCAGCGGCTTCAGCGCCACGACGAGCTGGGCGGTCGAGCAGTTGGGGTTGGCGATGATGTTCTTCTTCTTGTAGCCCGCCACCGCGTCGGCGTTGACCTCGGGCACGACCAGCGGCACGTCCAGGTCGTAGCGCCAGGCCGACGAGTTGTCGATCACCACGCAGCCCTTGGCGGCGATCCGCGGCGACCATTCCTTCGACACGGCGCCGCCCGCCGACATCAGGCAGAAATCGACCCCGGTGAAATCGAACGTCGCGAGGTCCTTGCATTTGAGCGTGTCCTCGCCGAACGACACCTCCACGCCGATCGACCGGCGCGAAGCGAGCGCATGCAACTCCCGCACGGGGAACTGGCGCTCGCTCAAGATCGACAGCATTTCCCGGCCCACGTTGCCCGTGGCACCGACGACGGCGATGCTATAGCTCATTGCTCTCACCTGAGCGCTGCGTGCTGCACATGCTTTGTGCGGGCGTGCTTGTAACTGCAGCCGCGCGTCGTGTCCATAAAGTCCTGGGCTTTCGCCGGCGCCGCCGCGGGCCGTACCCTGCCTGTCCCGCATCGGCCATATTGGGCCGTTACTGAGGCCTCGATCGGCGCTAGTCTCGGGCGCCAGGACGGAGCCCTCCCTTGACGACCGCCACCCGCCTCACGCTGCCGCTGGCGTGCGCCGCGCTTGCCCTCGCGGCGGCGCCGGCTCCGGCCCTCGACGACGTCTGGATGAGCGAGGAGGCCATGCGCACGGCCTTCATCGGCAAGACCCTCGACGGCCACTACGGCAACGGCCTCTCCTGGACCGAGAGCTATTTCGAGGATGGCCGCCTCAGCTACCGCGAGAGCCAGCGCGAGGCGACCGGGCGGTGGCACTTCCGCGGCCATGTCTTTTGCACGTTTTACAACCCGCCCCTGCCGAGCCCGCCGCTCAACGGCGGCTGCTGGACCGCCATCAAGACCAGCGCCAACTGCTACGAGTTCTATCTGGCGGGTCTCAGCCCGGAGCCGCCCTTCACGGACGGGATGCCGGGCATGGCGCAGCGCTGGAATGCCCGCGGCTGGCGGCAGGAGGAGCCCTCAACCTGCCATGAGAAGCCGAGCGTCTGAGCGCCGGGAAGCGCCGCCGCCCGCTCAGGCCGCGCGATCGCTCAGGCCCGTCACGCCCTCGTGCTTGGCGCAGTGGGCACAGCAGTAGATCCTGCCGCCCGCTTCCACCCCATGGCCGATCACCCGGCACTCGCAGTGGGCGCAGCGCGGCGCCATCGCATGAATGGCGCACTCGAAGCTGTCGAAGGTCATGGTCTTGCCGCCGTGGCTGACGCGCAAGACCTTGTCGTAGTCGTTTCCGCACACATCACATCGGGCCATGGCCGGCTCCTTGGCTTGCGCCTTCCCCGCGACCGGAAGGCTTGCAGGGTAACGGCGGCCACGGCCCCGTGTTCCTGCCATGGCCTCGGGCCGGCCCCATGGGCCGGGTTGGCGCCTCACTGGGGATCGGAAGTCTCCGGCAGGGAGCGGACGGCTTCGGCCGGCAGGTCGATCACAATGGCGCCCTGCAGGGCCGTGAAGAGCTGCCGCCCCACCGTGATGGTGCGGGGGCCGAACCCCAGGTTCGCATCGGTCAGGATGCGCACCGCCTGCGGCGAGCCGTCCTCGTCGCTCGCCACGTCGGCCACCCGACCCACCTCCGGGCCGTCGGCCGCGTACACCGGCGCGCCGACCAGATCGGCGGCGAGCTCGGCGGTCTCCAGGTCGATCTTGCCGGGCTCCTCCGCGAACGCAGCCGTGCTCAAGGTGAGCAACGCCGCCAGCGTACCGAACGCGATCACAAGCCTCGGCATCCTTGGTACTCCACGACACTCCACGGCCGTCGCCCTCGTTGCGGGCGAAATTGCTATGCGGTGCGCCGGCGGGCGCGCGTGTGGGCGGCCTTGCGCGCCGCCGCCGATCGTCCTGCCGCTCCCTTGGTCCGGGCGGCCTTGCGCGCTGCCGCCGCGCGATCGGCGGGCTTGCGGCGGCTGGCGGCACGCTTGGCCTGCTGCGACAGGGCTGCACGCGACACCGTGCTGCGCGGCTCGCGCTTCAGCGCGCGCGACACGGCGCGGGATACCCGCGGCCGGCGCCTGGTCTTGCGCTTGTGCTGGCCCGCTTCGTAGGCATAGCGCGCGCTCTTGCGGGTCGCCTCCTTGGCCCGGCCCTTCTTGGGTGGCGGCAGACCGACGCCGGCCCGGCGCGCCTCCGACAGCCCGATGGCGATCGCCTGCTGCGGGGATCTGGCGCCATGCTCGCCGCGGCGAATCTCCTCGATCTCCTTGCGGACGAACTCGCCCGCCTGTGTCGATGCCGACTTGCCCGCGCGCTTGTCGGCCCTGGCCTTCTTGATCGTGCGCTTGTCAGGCATGGTTGCTCCGTTGTTGGTCTCCGGTTCCGCCCATTGCGCGTCGGCGCACGTCCTCGACCCAAGGCGAGTGCCCGGATGGCGGGCGGCACGCGCGCTGTTCTATTGGGCGTTGAAAAGGGCCAGCACGCCTGCCAGCAGGCCCAGGTGCACGCCCAGAAACAGGCCGATGCGAAGGCCGAGATTTGTGCTCATGATCTGTGGTTCCGGCTTGATCCACCCGCAAAACGTGGCGCGGATCGTTCGGGTTCCGCGGCACGCAGCGCGTCGCATCGCTCCCTCTTTACGGGAGAGGGCCGCCGGTGATGGCCGGCATGTGCGGTGGATCAACCGATGCCGCACCCGGCGGGCAGTTCGAGCATGGTCGTATCCGAGACTGTCAAAACGTAGGGCGCAATAGCGAAGCGTATTGCGCCGCTCTCCTATGGGGTTGAACCGGTGCAATACGGCTTCGCCTATTGCACCCTACGGTCCACCTTTTGTCGCGCGTCCGGCACTTGCCCTGCGCGGCACTCGCTACGCCAGGGAGACCCTGACTCTGTTTTTCCCTCCCCCTTGTGGGGAGGGGTCGGGGGGTGGGGGTATGCCAGGTTCGCCGGTGCCTCGCGGTTCACCCCACCCCTCCCCCCTGCGCGGAGGGGAAGCCACTGCGGCGTCACCGGTTGAGCCAGCGCTTGGCGAAGCCCAGCAGCCCTTGCGGCAGGAAGATCACCATCAGGATGAAGATGATGCCGACGGGGATCAGGTAGAACTCGGTGAAGAAGCGCGAGAACGCCTCGCGCAGCAGCAGGAAGAAGGCGGCGCCGAAGAAGGGCCCGACCAGCGTGCCGATGCCGCCCATGACATTGAAGATCACCGCTTCGCCGGAGATCAGGAAGTAGACGAAATCCGGCGCCGCGAAGCGGTTCTGGATGGCATAGAGCACGCCGGCGAGGCCCGCGAACAGGCCCGAGAGCATCACCGCCACGATCTTGTAGCGCGCGACCGGATAGCCGATGGCGCGCGTGCGCGCCTCGTTCTCGCGGATCGACTGCAGCACCATGCCGAACGGCGACTGCGTGATGCGGCGCACGATGAGATAGGAGGCAACCACCACCGCCAGCACGAACCAGTGCAGGGTCACCGACGTGAAGGGCGTGGTCCAGAGGCCGGGAATGCCGAACTCCGGCCGCCGGAAGGAGAGGCCATTCTCGCCGCCGGTCACCTCGGTCCAGGTGAAGATGATGACGTAGAAGATTTGCGAGAAGATCAGCGTGGTGATGGCGAAGTAGATATCGCGCAGGCGGGTGGAGAAGTAGGCGACGAACAGCGCCACCAGCGCCGAGCCGGCGAGCCCGTAGACGATGGCGAGCCACAGGTTGGGCGGCCGCACCATCAGCAGGGCCGCCGCCGCCCCGTACATGCCGAGGCCGAAGAAGGCCGAGTGCCCGAACGACACCATGCCCGTGTACCCGATCAGGATGTCCGAGGACATGGCCAGCAGCCCCCAGATCAGGATCTCGGTGAGGAACCGGCGCCAGAATTCGGGCAGCGCCAGCGGCGCCGCGATCAGCAGCGCGACCACGACGAGGAAGGCGATCCAGAAGGACCTGTTGGAGGGCTTCGTCATTTGGGTGTGGGCACGAACAGGCCGGTGGGCCGGAACAGCAGGGTGAGAATGAGCACCACCGAGGAGACGATGATGGCCTGAGCGGGGCTGACCCAGATGGAGGCGTAGGCCTCCAGCAGGCTGATGAAGATGGCGGCCAGGATCGATCCGCCGAGGTTGCCCATGCCGCCGACGACCACGACGATGAAGGCCTTGAGCACCCAGTCGAGCCCCATGGCGTGGTTGACGCCGACCAGCGGCCCGAACAGCACGCCGCTGGCGGCCGCCATGCCGGCGCCGATGGCGAACACCGTGGTGTGCACCCACGGCACGGGGATGCCCATGGCCTGCGCCATCACCCGGTCCTGGGTGGTGGCGCGGATCCACACGCCGTAGCGGCCGTACTTCAGGAACAGGTAGAGCCCCGCGATGATGGCCGCCGACAGGCCGGCGATGACGAGGCGGTACCAGGGATAGTCGAGATAGAAGAGGGGGAAGTGGCCGGTGATCGGCTCCTGGATCTTGCGCGCCACCGGCCCGAACTGCCACAGCGCGTAGTTCTGTAGCACGAGCGACAAGCCGAAGGTGGCGAGGATGGTGTTCAGCGGGTCGCGGCCGAGCAGCGGCCGCAACGTCGTGACCTGCAGGGCCGCTCCCAGCAGGGCGACCGCCAGCGTCGCCACCACCAGCGCGATCCAGAAGCTGCCCGAGGTCGCCAGCACGATCACGCCGATATAGGCCCCCAGCATGAACAGCTCGCCGTGGGCGAAGTTCACCACGTCCATGATGCCGAAGATCAGGGTCAGGCCGGAGGCGACGAGCGCCAGGATCATGCCGGTGACGATGCCGTTCACCGTCTGGATGAGGATGATCTCCCAGGGGAGGTCGGCCAGGAAGCCCATGCTCATACTCCCAGGTATTGGTGGATGACGGGATCGTTCACCTTCAGCTCCCCTGCCGGGGCATGGTGGCGAACCACCCCCTTCTCCATGAAGTAGACGCGCTGGCTCGCCTCCAGCGTCAGCGGCACGTTCTGCTCCACCAGCAGGATCGCCACGCCCTCGCGATGCAGCACGTGCACGATCTCGCGGATCTGCGAGACCATCCGCGGCATCAGGCCCTCGGTCGGCTCGTCGAGCAGGATGATCTTGGGCTCCAGCATCATGGCGCGGGCGATGGCCAGCATCTGCTGCTCGCCGCCCGACAGCGTGCCGCCGGCCTGGTTGCGCCGCTCGGCGAGGCGCGGGAAATATTCGAACAGCTTGGCCAGCAGCTCCTGCTTGCGCGCCTCGGTGACGCCGCTCCGGTCGAGGCCGGTGCGCAGGTTCTCCATCACGGTCAGCAGCTTGAAGATGCGGCGGTCCTCGGGCACGTAGGCGATGCCCATGCGGGCGATCTTGTGCGCGGGCAGTCCGCCGATCGGCTTGCCCTGGAACAGCACCCTGCCCTGGCTCGGCGTCACGATGCCCATGATGGTCTTGAGCGTCGTGCTCTTGCCGACGCCGTTGCGGCCGAGAAGGCCGACCACCTCGCCGGGCCCCACGGCCAGGGACACGCCGTGGAGAATGTGGCTCTTGCCGTAGAAGGTGTGCACGTCCTCGACGAGGACGAGAGGATCGGGGGCAGAGGCAGGCGCGGTCATGTCTTCAGATAGACCTCCTGCACCCGGGGATTGCTCTGGATCTCGGCGGGCGTGCCCTCGGCCAGGATCTCGCCGTAGTGCAGCACCGTGATGTGGCTGGCCAGCTCCATCACCACCTGCATGTCGTGCTCGACGATCAGGATCGTCAGGTCGCGGCCGATGCGGCGCACCAGCTCGATGGTGTCGTGGGTCTCGGCCGCGCTCATCCCAGCTGTGGGCTCGTCGAGGCACAGCAACTTGGGCTCGGTGGCCAGCGCGATGCCGATCTCGAGGTTGCGCTGCTCGCCGTGCGAGAGATTGGCCGCCAGCTCGTCGGCCTTGGCGGCGAGGCCCACCGCGGCGAGAACGCCGTGCGCCTTGTCGAGGATGTCGGGGAAGTCGCGGTGGTGCCTGAGCATGTTCCAGCCGTGCCGCCGCGACTGGGCGGCGATACGCGCGTTCTCGAGCGCGCTGGCGTTGGGCAGGATGTTGGTGATCTGGTACGAGCGCGCCATGCCCTTCTGCGAGATGCGGTCGGGCGGCAGGCCGGTGATGTCCTCGCCGTTGAAGAGGACGCGGCCCGAGGTCGGCCGGATAACCCCAGTCAGGCAGTTGAAGAACGTGCTCTTGCCGGCGCCGTTGGGTCCGATGATGGCGCGGATCTCGCCCGGCTGCACCTCGAAGTTGACGCCGCTGAGCGCGGCGAGACCGCCGAACCGCACCGTCAGTGCCTCGGTGCGCAGGATGGCCGCGCGCGCACGATCCGTCGAGGTGACTTGAGGCGAAGGAGAGGCTGACACTTAGCTTGACTGCGCGCCTGGCGGTTTCTGACTGGCGCCGCCGGGCCCATCGGGTTCCGGACGGCGCCGCTGCGACCGATTGATCGAACCGCTCAGGAGAATGTGCAGGCCGACGGGTAGAGCGTCTTCTCCTTCGGCACCACCTCCACGATCTTGTGCTTGCCGTCCTTGATCTCGAACAGGAACTCGCGCAGGAACGCCTGGTGGTCCTCCTTGCGGATGACCTTGTCGCCCTGCGGGAAGTCGTCACCCTCCTTGAGCTCCAGCCCTTCCAGCGCCTCGATCAGCTTGTTCGTGTCGGCGCGCCCGGAAAACTTGGATTTCTCCATGCCGATCTTGAGCGCGTTGAGCGCCTCGTAGTTGGACTGCACGTAGCGATCCGGCGCCGGCCCGGACGGGTCGATCTCCTTCAGCCGCCGGGAGGCATCCTCGAAGAACTTCTTGTGGGCCTCGGTATTGAGCGGCGGATCGAAGATGGGAATGTAGCGGTTGATGCCGATGAACCCCTCGATCTTGTTGCCGAGCGCGGGCAGGTTGGTCGACTCCGCGATCGATCCGTCGCCTGCCCACTTGTACTTCTTGGTCAGGCCCAGGTCGAAGGCCTGGTTGCCGATGGTGACGCCATCCTTGCCGAAGAAGATGCCGAAGAAGCCATCGAAGCTGCCGGTGATCTTGGACAGGAACGGCGTCATGTCGGCGGTGCCGAGGGGGATGCCGGTCGTGCCGACGACTTCACCGCCGTTCTTCTTGATCTCGGCGGCGTAGGCGTCCTTGGTCGACTGGCCCCAGGAATAATCGGCATAGGCGATGTGCCACTTCTTGCCGAGGTTTTTGACCAGATACGGAGCGAACGCCACCGCCTGCGCCGGTGCGTAGTCGAAGGGCCTGAAGGTGTACCGGTTGCATTTGCTGCCGGTGATGGTGGTGTCTAGGCAGACTGTGATCATGTTGACGATCTTGGCCTCCTCCCACACAGGCATGCAGGCGAGGCACACGTTGGAGAGGAAGCCGCCGCACTCGACGTCGATGTTGTCCTCCACCACCAGCTTCTCGGCTTTGCGCTTGCCGACGTCGGGCTTGGACTCGTAGTCGGCGACGATGATCTCGACGGGCCTGCCGTTGATGCCGCCCGACTTGTTGATGCGGTCCGCGGCCATCTGGATGCCGACCAGCGCCGTCTTGCCGCCGGAGGCGGCAGCGCCCGAGAGGGGTTGCAGGGAGCCGATCTTGTAGGGCTTGGCCTGGCCGAAGGCGGCCCGCCAGGGGGCCGGCACCAGCATGGTGGCGCCGAGCGCACCGGCGGTGGCGGCGCCGTATCCGATCAGCCGGCGGCGCGTGACCTTGCCGGCGTACCAGAACCCAGTCTCGGAATCTCGCGCCTTTCCGTCGTCGGACATTGCCGATGTCTCCCTTCGTTAGCTATCGGATAAGCGCGTGGCGGCCTGCTACGTGTACGGATCGTTGCAGGTTCTCATGACCGCGCCTGCGTGGGGCTCGGGGCTTCCTTTGCTCCTGTGCAGCGCCGACTATAGACCGACTATAGACCGGCGCAATCGGCCGCAACAAGACCGCATCGAGCCGGCGCCGGCCGGTTGCCCGCGGGGCGAGCGGGCTGCACGTGCGGAAGGCAGTGGCCCAATCGGCCGGAAAGCCTGCGCCGCGCACATCGCATGAACCGCTCGGCGATCTTCTGCTAGCCTGTCCTCGGAACCGGAATACCGGTCCGGCTGGCCCGCGAGCGAGGTGAGGACGGCACATGACCGCGAGGAAGCGCCAGATGCACCTGGCCGTGTTCTGGCTGGGCACGGGCAATCACACCGCCGGCTGGCGGATGGAGGGCGCGGCCGACAGCAACTGCAGCTGGCCGATCGTGGAGGCCGGCGTCCGCACCGCCGAGCGCGGCAAGTTCGATCTGTTCTTCATCTCCGACAGCCTGGTCTACGCACCCAACGATCATCCCTCCTTCCAGACCCGCTTCGAGCCGACCACGATCGTCGCCGCCCTCAGTCTGGTGACGCGGCACGTCGGGCTCGGCGCCACGGTATCGACGAGCTTCAGCCAGCCCTTCACGGTCGCCCGCCTCTTCCAGTCCCTGCAGCACCTGAGCAAGGGTCGTGTCGCCTGGAACGTGGTGACCAGCAGCTCACCCAACGCCGCCCTCAATTTCAACCTCGAGCGCCACTACGAGCACGACGAGCGCTACGAGATCGCCAACGAGTTCGTCGACGTGGTGCGCGGGTTGTGGAACACGTGGGATGCCGGAGCCGCCGTCAGGTGCAAGGAGACCGGCGTCTATGTCGATCCGGCGAAGGTGCACACGCTCGATCACAAGGGCCGCTACTTCCAGGTGCGCGGCCCGTTGAACGTCGAGCGCCCCGAGCATGGCCACCCGCTGCTCATCCAGGCCGGCGGCTCCGGGCCGGGACAGGACCTCTCGGCGCGCATTGCCGACATCGTCT
>DATFCC010000025.1:0-12510 GCA_035253505.1 Hyphomicrobiaceae bacterium | reverse complement strand
GAAGGACGGCGTCACGACCTTCCGCAAGCCGTGCAACAAGTCGAATGGCCTCGCCTGGGACAATGAGGGCCGGCTGATCGCCTGCGAGCACGCCTCGAGCCGTTTGACGCGGACCGAGGCCGGCGGCTCGATCACGGTCCTCGCCAGCCACTACCAGGGCAAGGAGCTCAACAGCCCCAACGACGTTATCGTCAAGCGTGACGGCGCCATCTACTTCTCCGATCCGACGTACGGCCGCAAGGCGCACTTCGGCGTGCCGCGCGAGCCGCAGCTCACCTTCCGCGGCGTCTACCGGCTGAGCCCCAACGGGGCCACGCTCACGCTGCTCGCCGACGACTTTGGCCAGCCCAACGGATTGTGTTTCTCGCTCGACGAGAAGGTGCTGCTCGTCAACGACACCGACGCGCAGCACATCCGCGCCTTCGACGTGAAGCCGGACGGGACGGTCACCAACGCCCGCGTATGGGCGAAGACCGTGGGCGAAGGCCAGGGTGCGCCCGATGGCATGAAAATCGACAGCGCCGGAAACATCTACTGCTGCGGCCCAGGCGGTATCCACGTGTTCGCGCCGGACGCGGCCTGCCTCGGCGTGATCCGCGTGCCCGAGTACACCGCCAACTTCTGCTGGGGGGACGACGACCTAAAGAGCCTTTTCATTACGGCGTCCACCTCCCTCTACCGCATCCGCGTCGCCACCGCCGGCACGGCTCAGATGCGGTAGGCGCGCTCACGACGGCTTGCCGCCGCCCCGGGACTTGAGAGGATGCGGTCGGCCCGCAGCGGATGTGGCATGGGCATTCGCAAGCGCGCGCGGCAAGCCATCACGCGAAGCACGGTGCACCTGCTGGCGCAGCCAGATGTTGGCGGGATCCCCTTCGGCGTTGACGTGCCAGTAGAGATACGTATCGAACGCCGGCACCTCGAGGGGGAAGGCCAGCAACCGGTTGGCGAAGTGGGCGTTCAAGATGGCCGCATAGCGTTGCGGCATCGTCAGCACGAGGTCGGTCTCGCGCACCACGCCGCACGCCGCGAAATAGTTGGTGCAGCGCAGGCGGATGCGGCGGCGCAGGTTGTGGCGGCCGAGCTCGAAGTCCTCGGCACTCAATCCGCGGCGGCGGGAGGACACGGCAACATGCTCCTGCGCCAGGTAGGCATCGAGGCTCAGCCGTGCGCGAACCTTCGGGTGCCCGCGGCGCACGACGACGGCCAGGCTTTCCGTCGCCAGCCGCTGGCGACGGATTTCCTCGGGTAGTGGCAGAAGGACGTCGAGTGCGGCATCGATGGTGCCGGCTGAGAGCTCGCGCTCGATGTCGCGCCGCTCGGTTCGCACGGCACTGATATCCACTCGCGGTGCGCTGCGGGCGATGGCGCTCATCAGGCCAGGCAGAACGACCGTCTCCAGCACCTCGCGCATTCCGAGCGTGAAGCGCTTGACGGCGCTCGCCGGATCGAACCGGTCGACCCGGTTCAGCGTCACCTCCAGCCCCTGCAATGCCTGACGGACAGGCTCGATCGCCTGCCGTGCGAGCGGCGTCGGCGTCATGACGCGACCCTGGCGGGTGAACAATGGGTCGTCGAACATCGCGCGCAGGCGCGCCAGCGCGTGGCTGATGGCCGGTTGCGACAGGTTGAGCCGCCTGGCCGCGCGCGTGATGCCACCCTCGGCATAGATAGTGTCGAACACCACGAACAGGTTCAGATCGACGTTGGAAAGATGCATCTGTCTTATGACACGCTATTCTTATAATTCATTTGCCGGATGGTACGCCGCCTTCTACGCTTCGGCCACCTAAAGATTTCCACCCGAAGGAGCACCGGCATGGACTTCGACCATTCCCCGAAGGTGAAGGCATTACAGAAGAAGCTTCTCGCGTTCATGGAGGAGCACATCTACCCCAACGAGCATCGCTATCGCGACGAGGTGGCTTCGGGCGACCGGTGGCAGCCTGTCGCCGTGGTCGAGGAGCTCAAGAGGAAGGCCCGCAGCCAGGAGCTGTGGAACCTCTTCCTGCCCGAGTCGAAGCGCGGTGCCGGGCTCACCAATCTCGAGTATGCCCCGCTGTGCGAGATCATGGGTCGCGTGCATTGGGCCCCCGAGGTGTTCAACTGTTCCGCCCCCGACACCGGCAACATGGAGGTCCTCGATCGCTACGGCACCGAGGAGCAGAAGCGCGAATGGCTGGAGCCGCTGCTGGAAGGCAAGATCCGCTCCTGCTTTGCCATGACCGAGCCGGCCGTCGCCTCGTCGGACGCCACCAACATCGAGAGCCGCATCGAGCGGCGCGGCGACCGCTACGTCATCAATGGCCGCAAATGGTGGTCTTCGGGCGCGCCCGATCCGCGCTGCAAGATCTTCATCTTCATGGGCAAGACCGACCCCGCCAACCCCGACCGCCACAAGCAGCAGTCGATGATCCTGGTGCCGCGCGACGCCAAGGGCGTGAAGATCGCACGCTGGCTGCCGGTATTCGGCTTCGATGACGCTCCGCATGGCCATGCCGAGATCGAGTTCGACAACGTCGAGGTGCCGGTCTCCAACATCCTTCTCGGCGAAGGGCGCGGCTTCGAGATCGCGCAAGGTCGCCTCGGTCCGGGGCGCATCCACCACTGCATGCGCGCCATCGGGCAGGCCGAGATGGCGCTCGAGAAGATGTGCCGGCGCGTGCAGTCCCGCGTCGCCTTCGGCAAGCCCATCGCCGAGCAGACGGTGACGCTCGAGCGCATCGCCGAGGCCCGGATGGCCATCGAGCAGGCACGGCTGCTGGTGCTGATGACGGCCGACCGCATGGACAAGGTCGGCAACAAGGCTGCCCTGATGGACATCGCCATGATCAAGGTGGCGGCGCCCGACATGCTGTGCCGCGTGCTCGATTGGGCCATCCAGGCTCATGGCGGCGCGGGCGTCACGGAGGACTTCGGCCTCGCGCAGGCCTACGCACACGCACGCTGTATGCGCATCTTCGACGGCCCGGACGAGGTGCACCGCAACCAGATCGGGCGCCTGGAGCTGCGCAAGCACCGCTGATGCGGCGCCTTCAGGGCCGCACCGCTCATGTGCGGGGCGGCCGCGGCCCGCTTTAGGCGCGCCGTCACAGCCACGGCTTGCGCAGCATCACATCCGTGGATGTGATGCGCAGGCGCTCGGCCAGCATGGCCGCAATGGAGCGAAAGAGCCGCGCACCGAAGGTCGGATCGACCTCCGACAGGTTGTCGACAATTGGCATGTCGATCATGCGCACGCGTGTCCGCGCGTGGGCGACGACGCGCGCGCTCGTCGACGATCCATCGACAAAGGACATCTCGCCGAACAACTGCCCGGGCCCCAGCACGCCGAGGGAGACGAAGCGGTCGCCGTCCGGCCGCTCGATGCGCACGGAGCCCTCGTCGACCACATAGAGGGCACGCAGGGGCACGCCGATGTCGATCACCACGGCACCCGACTCGAACGTCAGCGGCGGAGCCGCGTCCAGGAGGGCACGCTCCTCGGCCGGCTCGAGGAATCGCAGGAATTGCGGCTCTTTCATCGTGTCATCTCGCAGCATCGCAGGAGCAACTGAGCACGTTTGGGTGTAGGATGCAAAACCGCCCGGCGGGCGCGGCGTCGCCATAGCACGAGCGCCTCACCGGCCGTCAGTTCCGTGCGGAACAGCAAGCTGGCGCGGCCGAGTGCTAGGCCCCAAGCCCGCCCGAAGTTCGGGCGCGGACTTCCCGGCTCCTCGCCGCGGGAGCCACGGCAATCTTTGGAGGTCGCCATGACACTCAAAAGATACATCATCGAGCGAGACATACCCAAGGTCGGCAGTTTCGAGCGCGAGCAACTGCGAGGGGCCGCGGCGAAGTCGAACGAGGTGCTCTCCCAGCTCGCCCCGGACGTGCAGTGGGTGGAGAGCTATGTGGCGGACAACAAGACGTTCTGCGTGTATCTCGCCAAGGACGAGGCGGTCATTCTCAAGCATGCCGAGATGAGCGGCTTTCCGGCCACCAAGATCACCGAGGTGAGGAAGACGATCGACCCCACGACTGCGGCCTGATCCATGCGCGCGGCCCGCCTCTGGCGAGGCGGGGTAGCGCAACGCGCCGTCAGGCCAGCGCGGCCAGCCTCGGCCCCATGCTCCAGAAGTCGGCTTCGAGCCTGGTCGCCTCACGGAAGGTGGTGACGAGCTCCGCTTCGCGCGCCGGCGTGGCGTAGCGTTCCGCAAGCTCATCGAGGTGCGCGCGCGCCCTTGCGGCGACTTCCTGGTAGGGAGCGCCGGCGTACTCGGCGACCCACGCGCGATAGGGGTTCGCTTCGGCGAGCGCGGCGGGTTTGGCCGCCAGCCGCCTCGCGATCTCGGCATAGCCGATCACGCAAGGCGCGAGCGCCACCTTGAGGGCCAGCAGGTCGCCCCGCATGCCGGCATCGAGCACGTAGCGCGTATAGGCCAGCATCTCTGCCGCCGGCGGCGCACGCTCGAGGTCGGCCGGGGATAGACCCCAACCGGCGCACAGCTTGACGTGCAGACCCATCTCGACGTCGAGGATGGCCGAGAGCCCGCCGGCGCCTTCGCGCATGTCGGCAAGGCTTGGAGACTTGTAGACCGCGAGGGCATAGGCACGCGCGAACTCGATGAGGAACAGGTAGTCCTGCACGAGGTAGTGCCGGAATGCGGCGTCGGGTAGCGAGCCGTCGGCCATGGCGTCAGTGAAGGGATGCCCGGTATAGGCCCGCCATTCCGTCGCCGCTGCCGCTTTCAGCCGTTCGAAGAAACTCATGGGAAGTGCCACCGGTTGTGCACAAGCTCAGCGGTCATTGGGCGGAAGCCACCATCCCCGGGTCAAGCAGTTCCTGCGGTCGCAGCGATTGGAGCCTCGCGTGGCCAGATCCGCAGCGGCATGCCACCGGTCGGGCGCAGCGTAATGCCCGATACCGGGGTCGGAACATGGCCGACCGGCACCTCGAACCGGTTCGCGCGCACGAAGGTGGCCAGCATGACCGCCGCCTCGGCCATGGCAAAGGACGCACCAATGCAGATTCGCGGACCCGCCCCGAACGGCATGTACTGGTAGCGCGAATAGGTCGCCTCCCGCTCTGGGGCGAAGCGCTCGGGATCGAAGCGATCCGGGTCCTCCCACATCCGCCGATGCCGGTGCATGACGAACATGGGCATGATGATGAGGCTGCCGGCGCGGAGCTGTTTACCCCCGAGCTCCACATCCCGCCGCACGACCCGGGTCAGGGAGGAGATCGGTGGATAGAGCCGCATGGACTCCTTCAGCACCTTGGCCGTCTCCGTCAGTCGCTCGACATGCGCGGGCCGTATCGGTGCCAACCCGGCGACCTGCGCCACCTCCTCGCGCACACGGCGCTCCCAGGCGGGGGAGCGGGCCAGAAGATAGAGCGTCCAGCTCAGCGCGCGAGCCGTCGTCTCATGGCCGGCGAGGAGGAAGGTCAGCAGATTGTCCACCACCTGCACGTCGGACATCGTTTCCCCCGTATCGGGGTCCTTGGCGCGCAGGAGCCGGGCGAGCATGTCGTCACCGGCGGCGAGATTGGCGCGCCTCGATCGCACGATGCGCAGCACCGCCTCGCGCATGCTCTTCTCCGCGCGCCGCCGGCCGCCGCCGCCGGGAAACGGTAGCCAGCCCGGAAGGCGAAAGAGGGCAAACAGCAACGGCCACGAGATCGGCCCCATGTAGGCCTGGTTGGAGCGCTCCAGCCCCTCTCCCTCGGCGCCATCGCCGCCCTTCAGCATCGTCTCGGCGATGACACGGAAGGTGACGCGGGTCATGTCGTCGTCCACCTGATGGACCGCTCCCGGCGGGCTCGCCCGCCATTCAGCGACCAGGCCTTCGGCGGCCGCGGCCATTGTCGGCGCGTATTGCAGGATGTCGGCATGCCGGAAGATGGGCGCAGCCGTCTGGCGCTGCCAGCGCCAGTCGCGCCCGTCGGCGATCAGGATGCCCTTGCCCAGCAGGCCGCCCAGCACGCGGCCCTCGACGTGGGTCTTGGGAAAGTCTTCGCGGTCGTCGAGCAGAATGCGCTTCACGAGCGCCGGATCGGTTACCCAGGTGAGGCGGTCGCCGTACTGCACGATGGGCTTGTGGTACACGACCTCGGGCATGACACGCAGCGGATTGCCGAGAAACGTCAACACGTACCTCGGCAGACTCAACGGAGCTGCCGGCCGCGAAACGGTCGGCGGATAGAGCGCTTCGGCTCGGCCGTCCTTCTCGAGCACGTCTTCCATCGAACGCCCTGCCCCACGAGCCCGGTGTGCCAATCTAGCACCAAAGCGCGATCCTAGGCGCCCAGCTCGGCCACCCAGCGGTCCATCAAGCCGCGCGACCAGGCCGCCCCTCCGGCCATGGCAGGGTGCGCCTCGATCGTCAGCGAGAGCTGCCCGTCGCAGATGATCGCACCAGCGCCGACCGGACACGTCCGCGCCACGGGCGGGGCGACGAACCACACGCCGTGACCCTGCCAGGTGCCGAGATTGGTGAACGAGCCGACGAAGGGGCGTCCCGCGAAGCGCGACATCTGCAGCCTGTAGATCGCGCGCATCCCCGCGTAGCCGACAATCCGCCCCAGGTTGAGGAAGGCCCATGTCGACCAGTGCTCGCGCCGCCGCAGCGCCGCCTTGACGCCCTCCTGCACCATGGCCGGCGAGGCATTTGCCGCAACCTCGATCTGCAGGTAGCCGGTCTGGTTGGCGGTGTCGTTGGGAAGCGAGATCGGCCCACGCATGTTGACCGGCATCATCCAACGTGCCGGCCCGCCGTCGAGCTCGCCGTGGCTGGCGCGCGCGAGTGCCGCCAGCAGCAGGCTGTTGAGCGGCACGCCGAGCGACTTGGCCTTGCGCGCCAATCCTTGTGTCATCGCCGCATCGAAAAGCCTGGTCGCGATCGCGGTCCCGGCCGCATCGCGCCGTGGCCCGACGGTCGCGTCCATTTTCTTCCAGGCCGCGGCAGGCACGGTCGGCTGCGCGACGAGGCGCAGGAACGCGCCGGTGCGTGCCAGCCACGACGGCCTGGTGCTCCTGCGGATAGGGACCGCGATCGCGCGGTCACGCGAGGCGCCGCGCAGCAGGTGAACGAACCCACCGAGGCCGTCATAGTGGGCGTGAGACAGGAACGTCCATTTGGTGGTGCCGTCGGCCTGAAGCAGTCCGCCGCGCATGCCCACGTACTCGCCCCACGTCTCCTCGACGAGCTTGAACCAAAGCCCGGACCAGTCGCGGTAGGAACGAGGGCTTGCCGCACCGCGCATGGACGCGTGCGCGATGGGGGGCGCGTCGGAGACGGATTCCAGGGCGGCGGTGGACATGATCGATCTCGCTTGATCCAGCAAAGGCTTCGCGATCGGATGGGCTTCAGACAGCAGGCACTTCGGCTTGCAGGATGCGGACGTGACCGAGCGTCTGCCCAAGCGGCGTCCCCTCGGGCGTCTCGAGATACATCCGCTCCAGGTCGGCCGGCCCGAGGTCGGAAACGAGACGCAGGCGCCGGCTGGCAAGGAAGGGCGCGGCCTGTCCCGGGTCGAGGCCGAACAGGAAAGGCTCGCCGATTTTCTTCAGCCACGCCGCCACCTGGGTGCCGCCGAATGTGCTGGTGTCGCCATCGACGAAGGACTTGATCGCATAGTCGAACAGAATCGAGCTGCCGGGTGCGCAACGCGCGACAAAGTCGAGAACGCCCGTGACAGCGGACGGCGGCAGGTAGTAGGAGACGCCCTCCCAAAGGAACATGGTGCGCCGCCCGGGCACGAAACCGGCATGGGAGAGCGACTTGTCCAGTGAAGCCGCCGTGAAATCGAGGGGAACGTAGCGAAGATTTCCGGGCGCCTTGCCACGCCTCTCGAGGATGCTCCGCTTGCGGGCCTGGGTGCCCGGATGGTCCACCTCGAAAACCGTGATGCCAGCGAGCTCATCGGCGAACCGGAAGGCGCGGGAGTCGTAACCGGCGCCGAGCACAACCACCTGTTCCGCCCCGTCGCGGCACGCCGCCAGCAACGCTTCATCGAAGTGCCGGGTGCGCGCGATGGTGAAGCCGTAGCTGCCGGGCGCAATCCGGTCGAACACGCCCTTGAGAAGGAATTGCGGCAGCAGGCGCATGAGTATGCGGCTCTTGGCGGCGACGAACTGCTCGGCGAAGCGATCGACGCACCTCACGGCGAGTCGGGTCTCGTTCGCCACCACGGCGCGCAAGGCGGCAAGGGTCTCGGCGGAGGCGATGGCGGTTGGCTGGGTCATTGCACATGTCTCGCCGGCACGAAATTCGGGCTGTAGGCCAGCACCACCGAGCCCTTGGCCTTCACGCCCTCGGCGTCGGAGAACGTCACCGACGTGAAGAAGAACCAGGCGGAGCCGACCGAGGAGATCTTGTCGATGTGGATCTCGCCGCGGAAATCGCGGCTGTCGAGCTGCTTGAAGTAGCGGCTCTCCATGCTGACGATGACCATCGCGGGGAGCTGTCGGCGCTTGTACTCCGGCAGCGACAGCACGTCGACCTGCTCGCTGCGCAGCCGGTGCAGGATGCCGGCCTCGATGCACTTGCCGAACATGACGTAGGCAAGCTGATTGAAACAGATGTTGAACTCCACCGCGTTGAAGTGGCCGGTGTCATCAATGTAGCAGCTCTCGGGGATGGCGAAGCGGCCGGCCGCAGAGACCAGGGGACCTTTCTCAGTGTCGCTGGCCGACTTGTCGCGGAAGCCGGTGATCTCGGCAGACTTCAGGTAGCGCGCGTGCGGCTTGTAGGGAGAGAGGATGTCGTCGACGAACTCGGCCCCGATGCGGATCGGCGCGAGGCTGCCCTTATCCGCATCGGTGGGGAGCAGCGGGTAGGACATCAGCCGGCCGGCCGCCGGGCAGCCCTTGCCCGCACAAGCCTTCTTGGCGCAGTCGATCGACCGGACGTTGGCGGGGAGCACCCCGCCGTTCTGCCGGAAATCACGAGCAACCTCACACATGACATCCTCCCGTAGCTCGATCGATCGGCCGGCTAGGCGGCCTGGCGGCTCGCGTGTTTTCGGCCGCACAGCGGGTAGCCGTCCTGCAGCGTGATGCGATGCATCATGGTCTCCTCCTCGGGGCCGCTGTTGCGGCCGGAGGTGTGCGACAGGAAGCGGTTGTCCCAGATGATGATGTCGCCCATGGACCAGCGCACCTCGCGCACGAAGCGGTCGGATTCGGCGAAGGCGAAGATCTCCTTCAGGAGGCTTGCGGCCTCATCCAGCGACCGGTCGGCCATGCCGATGGTGAAGCCGCTGTTGGCGTAGAGCACATCCTCGCCGGTGTAGGGGTGCTTGATCACTGCCGGATGGCGGACGGGCGGTGCGTATCCGTCGATCGCCTGCAGGATCTCGAAGATGTCGTAGCCGACGTTGTCCGGACGGATCTTGTAGCGGTAGCGGCCGCTGTGCAGGAGCTCGGCACCGGCCAGGCGGTCCTTGATCGACCGTGGCAGGGCCGCATAGACCTCGGCCATGTCGATGAACTTGGTGCTGCGCGCGTGATGGACGGGCAGGACCTTCGGCATGAGCATGGTGATGACCTTCGGCTCCCGTTCGAAGGAAGTGTCCGAGTGCCAATAGCCGCCGGTGCGCGCCACGCCGATGCTCTTGCCGTCCTTCTTGATGTTGGACGACACGAAGATCAGCGGGTAGTCGGGGTGGCGGTAGTTCTCCTGCAGATAGGGGACGGGAGAGCCGAAGCGGGTGGCGAAATCGCAGTACTGCTGCTCGCTCACGGCCTGGTCCTTGAGGACGATCAGGCGGCTCTTGTAGAGATGGTCCTTGAGCTCGGCGATCTCGGCGGGCGTCACCGTGTTGGCATCGATGCCGTGGACGCTGCTGCCGAAGGTGAGCTTCTCTGTCTTCATGGCGTCGCTCCTCCTGCCCCGTTCTGTGATGGATGACGCGATTGTGTCCCGAAGTGATCCGCCCGTCTGTTTCCGGGGATACAACTCAAAGACCGCGCATGACGCAGACGCGCTGGCCGGGCCGTAGGCAATCCCGGCGCTGCGCTCGCTACGCGGCCCCCGCGCGAGCGATGCGAGGATCGAGAGATCGCGAGCCGCGGATGCCGGTTTCAGCAACGGGCCTTGCAGGACCGGCAATGGGCTCGGTGGGCCGTGGGCGTCAGCCTGCTCTACAGCCTCTCGCAGCCCTTGCGGCCTTCGTAATTTCTGTGGTCAGCGTGCCCCAGCGGGCACAGGCCGCTCCCACTGCCCGTGCTACCAGACGTAGCCGGTCGGATAGTTGCGTCGGTAGAGCTGGGCAGGGATTGGGGCACCGCATCCGTGGGAACCACCTGGAAGCTCGGCCGCAGCGTCACGGCGCTCGGCGCCGTCACGGCGGAGTTCGGCCAGCACGACGCCAGGAACTATGGCGGCCAAGTCGGCCTGAACGTCGCGTTCTGAGATACCAATGGCCGCGAGGGGAACCCGGCGGATGTTCTGGCGGAGACGGAGGGATTCGAACCCTCGATACGCCTTGACAGCGTATAACGGTTTAGCAAACCGCCGCCTTCAGCCTCTCGGCCACGTCTCCGTCTAGGTTGCAGGCACTTAGCACAGGCCGGCCTTCCTGGTAACCCCATTCCGATCCCCCGCCGCGCAAGCCCATGGCGTCGCCGCGATCGGGAGCTGCGGATCGCCGGAAGTCACCTTGCTGGCGGCACGCGCCCACGGCCGCCAGGTCCATGAGCGCACGCCAGCGGCATGAGCCGTCGGCGATGAAAGGGGATCCGAATGCATCTCGTATTCAAGATCTGCGCGGCCGCCGAGTGGGCCGAAGCAGAGCGAACCGGCGAATTTGCCGGGTCGGCAGTCGACCGCCGTGACGGCTACATCCACTTCTCCGCACGCGAACAGGTGGCGGCGACGGCCGCCCTGCATTTCGCCGGCGCCGATGGCCTGGTGCTGGTCGCGGTCGATGCCGCTGCGCTCGGGCCTGCGCTCAAGTGGGAACCGGCGCGCGACGGCAGCCTGTTTCCCCACCTCTACGCGACCCTGGCAGTGGCGGACGCGGTCTGGGTTCGCCCGCTTCCGCGCGACTCCACCACGGGCCGCCACCGGCTGCCGAACCTGGAGACCGGTGATCCCATGTCATGACCACCGGCGGTCTCTTATCGCTTCAAGACATCCAGGATGGCGTCCGTGAACACCTGCGCACCGAGCACGAGGTCGGCGTCGGAGGTGTTCTCGGTCCAATGGTGGCTGATGCCGCCGATCGACGGCACGAACATCATGGCTGACGGCAGCTTGCGCGCCAGCCACTGCGCATCATGGCCTGCGCCTGACGGCATGCGCATGTGCCTGCCGGGTGCGCGGCGGTCGCCGGCGCGATCGAGTGCCGCCTGCAGGCTTTCGTCCATCAGCGCCGGCGTACTGGCGCTGAGGCGCTCGACCTGCACCTTGCATCGGCCCGTGCTGTTGGCGCGCTGCACCTGGGCGTGCAGCTCGGCGTCGAGGCGATCGAGGATCGCGGGATCGGCGTCGCGCAACTGGAACAGCGCCTCCGCCCTGCCGGGGATGATGCTCTTCTCGCCAGGCTCGAGCTCGATGCGCCCGGTGGTCCACATCGAGCGTGGGCCGCAGATCTCGGTAAAACGCGCGTCGATGGCGCCGAGCAGCCGCACGAGCTCCCGGCCCGCGTCGCGGCGGCGGGCCATGGACGTGGTGCCGGCATGGTTCTGCTCGCCTTCCAGCGTGAGGCGGTATTGCCAGATGGCGACGATGGCCGTGACCACGCCGATCTTGAAGCCGGTGTCCTCCAGGGTGCCGCCCTGCTCGATGTGCGCCTCGAAGAAGCCGGAGTAGCGGGCGGTGTCGATCAGATGGCGTGGCAGCGCATCCCAGCCGGCGGCCTGGAGCGACTGGCGCATGGTCCGGCCGGTGGTGCGGTCGACGGCGGTGTCGATCTCGCTCTCGTTGAGTTCACCGATGAAGGAACGGCTGCCGAGAAAGCTGCCGAAGTGGCCTTCCTCGTCGCTGAACACCACCACATCGACGCCGACATCGCGAGCGCTGCTGTCTTCGGCGATGGCGCGGGCGGCTTCGAGGGCATAGATGCAGCCGAGCGCACCATCGAGCCAGCCTGCATGGTTCTGGCTCTCGAGGTGCGAGCCCGACAGGACCTTGGCACCGGCCGCCCGGCTTTTCCCCAGGATGTTGGCGACACCGTCGATGGAAGCCTCGAGGCCCGCCTCGCCGAGCCGGGCGGCGAACCATCGGCGCGCCGCGATGTCGTCCTGCGACAGCGTGGGCCGGTGCACGCCGGTCTTGTAGGCGCCGAAGGTGGCGAGCGTGCGCAGGTCGGAGAGCAGGCGCTCGGGGTTGATCTCGGCCATGAAGTCGCGCTCCTGTGCAGGTTGTTGCTGCCATCTTGTCCGAATGGCCGACGCGAGGGCAACGGCATCCGCGGGCAAATGCCTGCGGCTTGATTGCGCCAGCCGCGGTTTCGATCGGCCACGGCTTCCTCCGGAGCCTTGCCCATGACCGCCGGGCCGGGAAAGATGCGGGGTGGTTGCC
>DATFCC010000024.1:0-16398 GCA_035253505.1 Hyphomicrobiaceae bacterium | reverse complement strand
GCGCGAAATTCCGGGATGACAGTTCGTGGAAGTGACACCGCGCCCCATCGTCATCCCGGCCGGAGCGCAGCGGAGAGCCGGGACCCAGCGAGCGAGCAATAGCCTCCATCCGCCCTGAACTTGTCAAAGGAGGAAGCGCCGACGGACCCGACCGCGCAAGGAGAGCGAGGTGAGCAGCCTCACAACAGGCATCGTGGCATGCTGTTGGAGCGGCTATGACGACGAGGGGGCGGCCCGAGGGGCGACGGCGATCACCTCCACGGGGCCTTTCACTTCGTAACGCACACCATCGCGCGCGAACTCGAGGCGCGGCGGCGCCTCCGCATGCTCCGCCATCACCTGCTCGAGAACCGTGCTGCCGAAACCCTTGCGGGACGGCGCGGTCACGGCGGGTCCACCGTGCTCGCTCCAGACGAACCTGAACATCCCATTGCTCTCGTCGACCGACCAGGCGATATCAACGCGCCCGCCGGGCACCGACAGGGCGCCGTACTTGGTCGCGTTGGTGGCAAGCTCGTGCAGGGCGAGCGCGAAGCTTTGCGCGGCCTGCGGGTTGAGCACCAGGGTGGGTCCCGTCACCGTCACACGCTCGCTGAAGGGCCGGATCTCGCTGTGCGCCACCTCGAGCAGGTCCACGCCCTGCCATTCCCTGTCGACCAGCCTGACGTGGGCCTGGCCCAACGCATGCAGGCGCTGCAGCACAGCGGTCTGCGCCTCCGCCACGGTCTGCTTGCCCGCAAAGCTGCGGGAGACCACAGCCTGCACGACGGCAAACAGGTTCTTCGTGCGGTGATGCAGCTCGCGCGTGAGCAGGGCTTGGCGCGCTTCCGCCTCCCGGCGCTGGGTGATGTCGCGCGCGATCTTCGAGGCGCCGACGATCCGCCCGGTCGAATTCTTGATCGGCGAGATCGACAGCGAGACGTGGACCATCGACCCGTCCTTGCGGCGGCGCACGGTCTCGTAGTGATCGATCCGCTCGCCTCGCTGGATGCGGCTCAGGATCATGACTTCCTCGTCCTGCTTGTCCTGCGGGATCAGGAGCGTGACCGATTTGCCGACGATTTCCTCGGCGCGGTAGCCGAACAGGTTTTCGGCAGCCCGATTCCAGCTCAGGATGATGCTGTTCAGGTTCTTGCTGACGATGGCGTCGCCGGAGGATTGGACGATTGCCGCCAGCCGCTCGGCGGCCTCCGCGGCACGCTCGGCCTCGGTCAGGTCCATCAGCAGGTTCACGGCGCCGATCAGCCGGCCGGATGCATCGAAGAGAGGGGTGGGATAGGGCATGAACGGCACCCGGGTGCCGTCGGGGCGCTCCGCCACCGCATGCACGCCGCGCACCGGACGGCCCGTCCGCAGTGCCACGGCCATCGGGCATTCATTGTGCGGCAGCGGGGTGCCGTCGGGCCGATACAACTTCCACGAGCCGCACCATTCGCTGTTGCCCAGCTCCGGCTCGCAGCCCCACAGGGCAGCGGCGGCCTCGTTGTAGTAGGTGATGCGGCCCGCGGCGTCGGTCACATAGATCGCGGCCGGCAAAGCTTCCACGAGGTCGCGCCAGTGAAGCTCACGCTCGAGATGGTTGGTGGTGGCGTTCTGCGGCGAGGTTTCGCCGTGGGCTTCACGTTGCATTGTGTCGGTCACGCCCACTCCCCCCGAGAGGTCGGACCCCTGCCGACTGGCAAACGAACTCGGCCGATTCCGGTCTCACGACAACCAACGCGCAATCTGCCGGTTTGTTCCCTTGCGGCCCGTTTACCCGCCGGGCGGGGGCCGGCGAGGCTGCACCGGATGATCCCCTCCCCCCTCCGGAACCGACCCCTAGTCTAGCGGGCCGCTGGGGCAGCCGACACCCGCTTCAGGTCCGCATTGATGCGGAGTGCGGTCGCCTGGTCGCCCAGCCGGGCGCGGTAGATCTGGATGTTCGAGAGCACCTTCTGCACGTACTCCCGGGTCTCCTCGAACGGGATGCGGTGGATCCAGTCGACGGGATCGACCTTGGCGTCGCGGGGGTCGCCGAACTCCTTGATCCACTCCCGGGCGCGCCCCGGCCCGGCGTTGTAGCCCGCCAGGGTGAGGATGTAGGAGCCTGAGAACTCATCCATGCGGTCGGAGATGTAGGCGCTGCCGAGCATGGTGTTGTAGGCAGGGTCCTTCATGAGGCGGGGGATGTCGCACTTGATCTTGTAGTCACGGCACACGTGCTGGGCGGTGACCGGCATGACCTGCAGGATGCCGCGTGCGCCCGCGCCCGACAGGGTCAGCGAGTTGAACTCGCTCTCCTGGCGGGCGATGCCCAGGATGACCGCGGGCTCGGGCGGCTTCCTCAGCGGCGTGTAGGTCGGCAGCGAGTGAACCGGGTAGGCGTAGTAGATGAGATTGAACCCGCGGGCGATGCCGGCCTTGCCGATGCGCACCGACGTCTGCGTATCGCCCAGGGCCTCGGCGAGATGGGCAACCATGGCCACCTCGGCCTCGCTCTTCATGTAGGCGCGCAGATGATGCAGGAAGGCGCGCGGCACGCTGACGTCCAGGCCGGCCTTGCGCGCCACCACGGCCGCCAGCACCGCGTCGGTGCCATTGAAGCGGGCGATCTCCTCAGGCGTCGGCGCCGCCGGTGCGGTGATCCGCAGCTCGTGTGCCGAGGCATCGACCTTCTGCCGGCAGAGCTGACCGTGGAAGGTGTCGATGTAGCCAGCACCCCTCTTGTAGTGGTCCTGCGCCTTGCCCTTGTCTCCCAGAGCCTCGTAGTTGCGGCCAAGCCAGTAGTTGCCACGCGCGTAGCTTAGCGGGCCATCGGCAAGCTCCGCCAGCCTCTGGAAGTGGGCGAGCGCCAGCTTCGGATCGTGCAGGTGACGCAGGGCGAGCCATCCGGCGAGGAAGGCGGCATCCTTGGCGGCATTGACCGACAGCGGACCCGGGCTGCGTACCAGCTCGTAGGCCATCTTCGGCTGGTGCTTCCTGAGGGCCGCGTAGGCGTTGGCACGGCGCTCCTCCCACCAGCCGTCAGGGATCTGGCCCGGCAAGCCGGGATCGGCGAGCAGGATCTTCCAGGCTTCCTCCTCCTTCTTCTGGCGGCGCAGCGCCTGTGCCTTCTGCACGGCGAGACCCCAGTCCATCTGGCTGTGCGGGGGCAGCTTGGCGATGAGCTGACCGGAATTCTTGGCGCGCAGGAACACGGCAAGGCGTGCCTCCGCCTTCTTCTTCTCCTCCTCCGGCAGCAGCGCGATCACCCGCTTGATGACGACGGCGCGCTCGCTGCGCTCGCCGGCCCAGCGGCTGTCGTCGGAGAGCAGCCGGTCGAGCCGCCGCTTGTGATCGGCCTCGGTCAGCAGGCCGGCCATGCGCTTGAGGAAGGCCGCCTCGAGGCCGGAAGGGATGTCCAGCTCGGTCCAGGCCTTCTGCGCCAGCGACCTTGCCTTGGCCTCATCCTTGTCGGCGAGGTAGGCGCTGGCGAGTGCGGCGTAGCCGGCCGCCGTACGCGGCTCCGCGTTGGCGAAGAACGCCTTGGCTTCGCGCGCGACCCCGGGGCTATTGAAAAGCGCTTCTTCCGCGCGCCGCGTCAGCAGGGAGCGGTCGGGCCAGGCCGGATTGGCGTCGAGGAACGCACGGATATCCGACGCGGTGCCGTAGCCGCCACGATAGACGAACCAGTCGACGAGCTTGCGCGCTGCCGGATCGGTGATCTTGTCACGGATGGCGTTGGCCTCGCCCAGCTTGCCGCTGCCCGCCGCATTCATCGCATCGCGCAGGTTGCCGGCATCGGCGCTGGAGAGCGTGTGGTCACGGGAAGCCGCGATGGCTTCGTCGTAACGCTTCACGTGTGCTGCCTCTTCCGCCAGCGGTCTGGGTACCGCCACGGGCGGAGTTGCGGGAGCCGGAGAGGCCTCCGCGGTGGGGCGCGGTTTGGTGGGCGGCGTTGCCTTGGTTCCCGGCTTCGGCTTGGCCGCGCCCTTGGACGCAGTGGGGGCGGTCTGGGCCACGCCCTCGGCGGCGAGGAGGAGGCCGGCGATCGCCGTCCCCGAGAGAAGTGCGAAGGTCGATATGGTCTTCGAGCGAGGTCGCATCACATCCAATCTGGCGATGGTGGTTTTCGCTGGCCGGCCGCGCAAATAAGGCGCATTCGACCCTAAACAAGGCGTGGACAAGGCGGCCCGGGTGCGCTTTGCCCCGCTATCGCCATCCTCCCCTGCGGCCGGCTTGCGCCATTTCGCGCGAAAGCGCACGTGAATTGCGCATTTCTTCTATTGCGCACGAACCGCAAAAAGCTATCAAGTGGTGATGCGGCGTTCAAGGTGAAGCGGGGCACGCCGCCTACGGAGCGAGACCCCAAGCTCGGGAGCGAGCCATGTTCAAGGGTTCATGCACGGCTCTGATCACGCCCTTCAAGGACGGTCAGGTCGACGACAAGGCGTTCGAGAGGCTGGTCGAGTGGCAGATCGAGGAGGGCACCCACGCCCTCGTGCCCGTCGGCACGACCGGGGAGAGCCCGACGCTGAGCCACGAGGAGCACAAACACGTCATCGAGCTGTGCATCAAGACGGCCAAGAAGCGCGTTCCCGTGATCGCCGGTGCCGGCTCCAACTCCACGGCCGAGGCCATTGACTTCACCATCCACGCCAAGAAGGCGGGCGCCGACGCGGTGCTGCATTCCACCGGCTACTACAACAAGCCGACGCAGGAAGGCCTCTATCGCCACTTCAAGGCGATCAGCGAGGCGGCCGACATTCCGATCTTCGTCTACAACGTGCCCGTGCGCACCATCGTCGACATCCAGGTGCCGACCATGGCGCGCTGCGCACAGCTCAAGAACGTGGTCGGCGTCAAGGATGCGACCGCCAACGTCGCCCGCGTCACCCAGCAGCGCCTCACCTGCGGCCAGGACTTCATCCAGCTCTCCGGCGAGGACGCCACGGTGCTGGGCTTCATGGCGCACGGCGGCCACGGCTGCATTTCCGTCACTGCCAACGTCGCCCCGCGCCTGTGCGCCCAGTTCCAGAACGCGTGCCTGGAGGGCAACTGGAAGGCGGCGCTGGAGCTGCAGGACAGGCTGATGCCGCTGCACGATGTGCTGTTCGTTGAGACCAATCCGGCCCCGGTGAAGCATGCCGCCTGGCGGCTGGGTGTGATCGGCTCGCCCGAATGCCGCCTGCCACTGGCGCCGGTCGGCGACGGCACGCGCAAGGCCATCGACGACGTGCTCGCTCGCGTCGGCCTGCTGAAAGCGAAGGCCGCGGAATAGAGAGAGAGCGGCCCGCACGATCAGGAAGGTCGCAGGCCATGGCCGCCGACAAGGACGACGGCCGCAAGCGCATTGCGGAGAACCGCAAGGCGCGCTTCGAATATCGCATCGAGGACACCTACGAGGCCGGCATCGAGCTCACCGGCACGGAGGTGAAGTCGCTGCGCAGCGGCCAGGCCAACATCGCGGAGAGCTACGCCTCGGCCGAGAGCGGCGGCATCTTCCTGATCAACGCCTACATTCCCGAGTACGGCAGCGCCGGCAGCTTCTTCCAGCACAACCCGCGCCGGCCGCGCCGCCTGCTGCTGCACAAGAAGGAGATTCACAAGCTGGCGATCGCCGTAGAGCGGCAGGGCATGACCATGGTGCCGCTGGAGCTCTACTTCAACGCGCGCGGCCGGGCCAAGCTGCGGATCGCCCTGGCGCAAGGCAAGAAGCTGCACGACAAGCGTGAGGATACGGCCAAGCGCGACTGGCAGCGCCAGAAGGCCCGCCTCATGCGCGGCAAGGGGTGAGCACGCGCCCTACTGGAAGGAGGGAAATGCGATGCCGAAAGGCAAGGGCGCAAAGGACCGGGTGGCGCTCATCACCGGAGCAGGATCGGGCATCGGATTGGCCACCGCCCAAATGCTGCTGGAAGGCGGATGGAAGGTGGCCGCCGTCGATCGCGACGAAGCCGCCTTGGCCGGCCTCGCCGAAAAAACGGGAAAGACGCCACGGCTGTTCGCCACCCCGCTCGATGTCACCAACGAGAATGCCGCCGAGAAGGCGGTCGCCATGGCCGCGGAGGCATTGGGCGGCCGCATCGACGGCGTGGTCAACTCGGCCGGCATTGCCGCCGACATTCCAGCCCTCGATACGCCGATCGACCTCTTCCGCAAGATCCTCGATGTCAATGTCGTCGGCACCTTCATCGTCGCCCGCGCCGCCGCACGCCTCATGCGCCACACTGGCGGCGGCGCCATCGTCAACATCAGCTCCGTCTCCGGCCTGCGCGGCGGCAAGGGCCGCAGCGCCTACGGGGCATCGAAAGGCGCCGTGTGCGTGCTGACGCAGGTGCTGGCGAATGACCTCGCGCGCTACGGCATCCGCGTCAATGCGGTGGCGCCGGGGCCGGTCGACACGCCCATGGTCAAGGCCGTGCACAGCGAAGCCGATCGGACGATGTGGATGCGGTACGTCCCCATGCAGCGCTATGCCAAGCCGGAGGAGATCGCCAGCGTCATCGAGTTTCTGCTCGATGGCACCCGGTCGAGCTTCATGACCGGCGAGATTGTCGCCGTCGATGGCGGCTACCGCGGCGCCGGCATCATGGCGGACCGGTAAGGCGGCCGCGAAAGACGTGCACGTCGCGGCCGCCGGCTGTCAGTAGCCAGGCACAGATGCCGGCGATAGGGTGCGGCAACGGCCATCGTCATCACTGTTCGCCCAGGAGGTCACGCCATGCCCAGCACCGCGGAAAAGCGCGCCGCCTTCCGTCGCCTGCACGAGAGCGGCTGCTTCGTCATTCCCAATCCGTGGGACATCGGCACCACGCGCTACCTGCAGAACCTGGGCTTCAAGGCGCTCGCCACGACCAGCGCGGGCTTCGCCTGGTCGCGCGGGTTGGGCGACGGCGGCGTCACGCGCGATGCCATGCTCGCCCACATTGCCGAGTTGTCGGCTGCCGCCGACGTCCCGATGAATGCCGACTTCGAAGGCGGGTACGCGCACGAACCTGCGGGCGTCGCCGAGAGTGTGCGGCTATGCGTGGGCACCGGCGTGTCCGGCCTCTCCATCGAGGACTACACAGGCGACAAGGATAAGCCGCTCTACGATTTCGATACGGCGGTGGCTCGCGTGCGCGCGGCGCGCGAGGCAATCGACAAGGCCGGCGGCGACGTGCTGCTCACCGGCCGCAGCGAGGGCTTCATCCGCAACCGTGCGGACATGGCCGAGACCATCCGGCGGCTGAAGGCCTACGCGGCCGCCGGCGCCGATTGCCTCTATGCGCCGGGCATCCGCACGCGCGAGGAGATCGACACGGTCGTGAAGGCGGTGGCGCCCACGCCCGTCAACTTTCTGATGGGCGGCGCACTCGGCCTCAGTGTGCGCGACCTCGCGGAGCTAGGCGTGCGGCGGATCAGCATCGGCGGCGCGCTGGCGCGGTCGGCGTGGGGCGGATTCATGCGCATGGCGCAGGAAATAGCCGGCCCCGGTACCTTCACAGGCTTCGCGGAGGCCGCCCCCGGCGCCGACATCATGAAGGGCCTGCGCTGAGCGGGGTCCGACGGTCGGCCCTCTATCCACAGCCCAGTGGGCACCATACGGCGGCGTCCGATCGCCCGCTGCGCCACCGGCTTGACAACGCCGGCGGCTGGGCGACAAGGCGCTGCGCCCACATCTACTCGAACAGGCGCCAGGAGCCGGGAGCCAGCCGCATGATCGACGCCACCGATGCCAGACGCCGTCTGATCGCGATCGTAAGGACCCGCTCGTTCTCGACAGGCAGCGAGACCAAGCTCGTCTCGGGCCGCTCATCCAATTACTACTTCAACATGAAGCCCACCATGCTGCACCCCGAGGGTGCCTATCTCATCGGCACGCTCGTGATGGAAGCCTTGCGCGGATCGGAGGTCGCCTACATCGGCGGCCTCGAGATCGGCGCGGTGCCGCTCGCCACCGCCGTCGCGGCGATGAGCCACGCCGAGGGTCGCCCGCTCGGGGCTTTCTTCGTGCGCAAGCAGGCGAAGGAGCATGGAGCCCGCAAGCTCATCGAGGGCCTGGCACCAGGAGAGAGCCTTCAGGGAAGAAGGGTGGCGATCCTGGAGGATGTGACGACGACGGGCGGCTCATCAATGAAAGCCATCGAGGCCGTGCGTGCCGACGGCGCCACGGTAGACCGCGTCATCACGGTGGTCGATCGGCTGGAGGGTGCCGCCGCGAACTTCGAAGCCGCCGGCATTCCTTTCGCCGCGCTGCTGACCACCACGGACTTTCTCGGCTGAGCCTCGGCACTGCGCCGGGTTGCTCGAGCGTCAGGAGCGGCGCGGTCGCCCGCGCGCTGCCCGCCTGCTACTCCGCCGCCTGCCGGAGGGCAGGTGCCGCCGCCTTGACGTCGGCATCGACGTGCACCTCGAACTTGGCGAAATTCTTGTTGAACATGGCCACCAGGTCGCGCGCCTGGGCATCATAGGCGGCGGGGTCGGCCCAGGTCTGGCGCGGATTGAGAATGGCGGGATCGACGCCGGGCAGCGAGGCGGGTACCTGGAAGCCGAACAACGGATCGGTGCGCATGGGCTGGTGCTTGAGCGTGCCGGACAGCGCTGCATCGAGCAGGGTCCGGGTGGCCTTGATCGGCATGCGGCGGCCGGCGCCGTACTTGCCACCGGTCCAGCCGGTGTTGACGAGCCAGCAGTCGACGTCGTGCCTGGCGATCAGCTCGCGCAGCATGTTGCCGTAGACGCTCGGATGCCGCGGCATGAACGGGGCGCCGAAGCAGGTGGAGAAGGTCGCCTGCGGCTCGCTGCCCATGCCTTTCTCGGTTCCGGCCACCTTGGCCGTGTAGCCGGACAGAAAATGATACATGGCCTGGCTGGGCGACAGCTTGGCGATCGGCGGCAGGACGCCGAACGCATCGGCCGTCAGCATGACGATGTTCTTTGGATGCCCAGCCGTGCCGGTCTTGCTGGCGTTGGAGATGTAGTCCAGCGGATAGGCCGACCGCGTGTTCTCGGTGCGCTGCCCGTCGTCGAAGTTCGGTATGCGCGTCACGGGGTCGAGGATCACGTTCTCCAGAACCGAGCCGAAGCAGTTGGTGGCGGCCCAGATCTCGGGCTCGGCCTCCTTGGAGAGACGGATCGTCTTGGCGTAGCAGCCGCCTTCGAAGTTGTAGATGCCGTCATCTGACCAGCCATGCTCGTCGTCGCCGAGCAGGGTGCGTTTGGGATCGGCGGACAGGGTCGTCTTGCCGGTGCCGGAGAGACCGAAGAAGATGGCCGTGTCTCCGCGTGCGCCGACGTTGGCCGAGCAGTGCATCGGCATCACGGATTTCTCGGGGCAGGCATAGTTGAGATAGGTGAAGACCGATTTCTTCGTCTCACCCGCGTAGGACGTCCCCCCGATCAGCACGACGCGCTTGGCGAAGTTGCAGGCGATGACGGTTGGCGTGCGCACCCCGTGGCGGGCGGGGTCTGCCTTGAAGCTCGGCAGGTTGATGACGGTGAACTCCGGCACGAAGCGGGCCAGCTCGGATGCCTCCGGCCGGCGCAGAAGATGGCGGATGAAGAGGGCGTGCCAGGCATACTCGACGAAGATGCGGGCATTGAGCCGATGCGCCGGATCGGCGCCGGCGTGCAGGTCCTGGACGAACAGCTCGCGCGTCCTGGCGTGGGCGGAGAAATCCGCCCACAGCAGGTCGAATTGCTCGGGCGTCATCGGCTTGTTGTTATCCCACCAAACCGTCTTTTCGGTGGTGGCGTCGCGTACCGTGTACTTGTCCTGCGCCGAACGGCCGGTGTGGGCGCCCGTCTCCACGACAAGCGCACCGGACGCCGCAAAACGGCCCTCTCCGCGGCGAATGGCTTCCTCCGCCAGCTCCGCCTCGCGCCAGTTGTGGTGGACTTTCGCTGGAGCGCTGAGAGGGAAAAATTCACTCGCCATCGGTCAACCGTTTCCTTGATTGTCGCATAATACGCCTGCCGGCATCCCTGGCGACGCTGCGCAGGGCTCCCCGAACCTCATGCGGGCGCGCGAGAGACAATGCCCGCACGCAACCCACGTTCCGAACCCCATCGATCCCTCCCGCAGGGACTGAAGCCCTCGCCACACTGCCAACGCTATGGAAGGCCAGTACGGCCATGCGAAGGCGGTCGGACGCAGTAATGCAAAGGCAGCGCCAACGGACAACTGCGCTATCGACGCATCGCCTTTCTCGTTAACAACGCGTCCGGCGCCGGCCGAGCATACGCGTGCAAAAGGGCGTCGGCTGCAAAGTCTTTGTTCCCCCCAGGTAAATTCTCGGGGCCGGACTAGGCGCGGCCACCCTGGTTCGCCCTGGCCTGCTGCACCAGCGAAACGAGAACTTTCCGAGCCTCCGAGCGACTCAGCACGCGGTTCGGAAAGTCCAAGCGGATTGCCTGAGTGCAGTGCAATAAGTCGATCCCCGACGGATCGATGCCGATCATTCGCCATGGGCCGGCGGGGCGCCCTGCGAGCACGGTTGCATAAAGTTCGACCGCATCCGCATGGTCGGCGTTCATGTGACCCACGATGTCGGCCTCCGCCTCCAGAAGGTCCTCGGCGCCCGCCACATCCGTCAGCAGGGCGGCAGCCGGCAGGTCGATGATCCGGCCGAAGCCGCCGATATAGTGGGCACCCTCGACCTGAAGCTCATACATCGAGAAATCGGGAAGGGCGGCATAGGCTTCGGCTTGCGGATGCCGCGCCAGAAAACGGCGCAGGGCCGATGGGCCCGCGCAGGGCCGGGCCTGCCCGGTGAGCGTGACGCGTCCGCCAGCGAGCGGGTTGCCGAGGCCGTCGGTGCCGTCGACCAGGATGCTTGCGCGCGGGTCGCGCTCGAGGTTGCGGGTGTGGCGCGCAAGGCGGGAGATCAGGAACAGGGGGGCGCCGGCGGGCGAGGTTGCGAGGAGGATCAACGAGGCGTATGGATGGCCTGCCTCGCCGTCGAGCGTTCCCAGCGCCCCCTTGAGGGCGGCTCTCACGAGGCGCCTGGATGCCCGGTCAGGGGCCTCGGCGTCGGCCTGGACCGGGGGCGGCGACTGGGTGAGCGACATCGACATTCCGCTGGTTGGCGTCGGATTTCTGTTGTGGGCGCGGGAAGTCCGGGGCTCACAATAGCCCTGGACTTGGTGTATTTGCCACAATTTGCGCATGGGCAGGCCATAAAGCGGCAACTGAACGCGCAGGGGCGAGGGTCCGAATCATGAAGGAAAAGAGCACGATCGCGCTGGTGGACGACGAGCGCAACATTCTCACCTCCCTGGGCATGGCGCTGGAGGCTGAAGGCTACAAGGTGCGCACCTACAGCGATGGCGCCCAGGCCCTCGAGGCGCTGTCGGAGGAGCCCGTCGACCTTGCCATCCTCGACATCAAGATGCCTCGCATGGACGGCATGGAGCTGCTTCGCCGCCTGCGCCAGCAGACCGACATGCCTGTGATCTTCCTCACCTCCAAGGATGAGGAGATCGACGAGCTGTTCGGCCTCAAGATGGGCGCGGACGACTACATTGCCAAGCCGTTCTCGCAGAGGCTGGTCGTTGAGCGGGTGAAGGCCGTGCTGCGCCGGTTCGCGCCGAAAGACGGCACCGCGCCCGCGCCGGAGGCTGCACGCGTGCTCGAGCGCGGCAAGCTGCGCCTCGATCCCGAGCGGCACACGTGCCATTGGGATAATCACCCCGTCATGCTGACCGTGACCGAGTTCCTCATCCTGCAGGCGCTCGCCACCCGTCCCGGCGTCGTCAAGACACGCGATGCGCTCATGGACGCCGCGTATGACGATCAGGTCTACGTCGACGACCGCACCATCGACAGCCACATCAAGCGCCTGCGCAAGAAGTTCAAGCAGGCGGACGACGACTTCGACGTGATCGAAACGCTCTACGGCGTGGGCTATCGGTTCAAGGAAGCTTAGGCCTCGGGAGAGGAAATGGCGGTCGGAACGGATGGCCCGCGCTTCCACGAAAGCGCGCAAGGGGCATTCAGGCGCGGCATTTCCGCGTTGGGCACGCATGGCCGCAGGTTCCGCGAGGCCACGCGCAGGATCGCGCAGCGCGGGCCCGTCTACGACTTTCTGGTATTCAACCCGCTCATCCGCTTTTTCACGCGCACGCTGCAGCGGCGCATCATCCTGGCCAACACGATCGGCCTTGTGATTTTGCTCGGCGGCATCTTCTACCTCAGCCAATACCACGCGTGGCTGATCGATGCGAAGCGCGAGAGCCTGCGGGCGCAAGGCGAGATCATCGCCGCGGCCATCGCCGCCAACGCGTCCGTGGAAACCGGCCGCATCGTCCTGGATCCCGATCGCCTGCCCGAGATCGAAGGTGCCAAGAGCCCTTTCCGCGATGACGGGTTTGCAGCACTCCAGCTCTCGATCGCACCCGAGCGCGTGACCCCGATCCTGCGGCGGCTGGTGCCGGCAACCGACACGCGCGCGCGCGTCTATGCCCATGACGGCACCCTGATCATCGATACCGCGCAGCTCCTTTCCCGGGGGCAGATCGCCCGGCTCGAGCCGTCGACAGGCCAGCCCCAGGGGCGCATCAAGGTCAAGAACAGCTGGACCAAGTTCCTGGCATGGCTGATGCGGGGTGATCTGCCCGTCTATCGCGAGATCGGCACCGCCAATGGCACGGCCTATCCCGAGGTCCGGATGGCACTTGGCGGCTCGGCGACCCCGATGCTGCTCGTCAACGAGAAGGGCGAGCAGATCGTGTCGATGGCGGTGCCGATCCAGTATCGCAAGGCGATCCAGGGCGTGCTGCTGCTTTCAACGCGCCCGGGGGAGATCGATGAGGTGCTGTCGGAGGAGCGCAACGTCATCATTGCGCTGGCCTTCACGGCCTTTGCTGCCACCTTGCTCGCCTCGTTCCTCCTTGCGCGCACGATCGCCGGCCCCATGCGGCGGCTCTCGGAGGTGGCGGAGAATGTCAGCCGCAACATCAAGGCGCGCGACGACGAGCTGCCCGAGCTCACGCGGCGCGCCGACGAGGTCGGCCAGATGGCGGCCTCGTTTCAGGAGATGACCGCTTCGCTTCATCGACGTATCGAGGCCAGCGAGCGGTTTGCGCAGGACGTGGCCCACGAGCTCAAGAACCCCCTCACGGCCGCCCGCTCGACGGCCGAGGCGCTCGCCTACGCAAAGAACCCCGAGCAGCACGCCGAGCTGGTCCGGCAGATTCAAGGCGAGCTGAAACGACTCAACAAGCTCATCACGGACGTTTCCAATGCCTCGCGCCTGGATGCGGAGCTGGCCCTGCAGGAGAGGGAGCCGGTGGACATGCGGGAGGTGCTGCAAGGCGTCGCCAAGGCATTCAGCGACATGCTGACCGAGGACACGCGTCGCGTCGTGCTTGACGTCGCCGAGCAGCCTCATCCGGGGAGCTATGTGGTGCGCGGCCTCGAGCCCCGGCTCGGCCGCGTCATCACCAACCTCGTCGACAACGCGATCTCGTTCTCGCCGGAGAACGGGGTCGTTTCCGTGAGGGCGCGGCGCCTCGGCGCGGAGATCGAAATCGTCGTCGACGACGACGGGCCCGGCATTCCGGCCGACAAGCTGGAGGATATTTTCAAGCGGTTCTACTCGGATCGCCCGCAGACCGACCGTACCGTAGGCAAGAATTCCGGCCTCGGCCTCAGCATCTCGCGCGAGATCATCAACGCCTACGGCGGTCGCATATGGGCGGCCAACCGCCGCCGTTCCGGAAACGGCGCGGCAGTCTGGCAGGACGACAACGAGGGTCTGGGCGCACGGCGCCAGCCCGACGTGGCGGGCGCGCGCTTCATCGTTCGCCTTCCGGCGGCCGACGCCCCTGCCATGAAAGGGGTGCCAGCCCTTGCCCGACGATTCTGAGCTCGTGCACGGCACTTGCGTGGCCCTTGGCCGGACGGCAGCGTTGCTGCGTGGGCCCTCCGGCTCCGGCAAGTCGGACCTGGCCTTGCGTTTTCTCTTCCTCGCCCGCCGGGGGCCCGCCGCGCTGGAACCACCGATCCTGGTCGCCGATGATCAGGTGTTGCTCGCCCGCAACGATGATCGTGTCATTGCCCGGGCCCCGGAAACCATCCGCGGCAGGATGGAGGTGCGCGGCATCGGCATTGTCGAGGTCAAGTCATTGGCCCAGGCAGACCTCGCGCTGGTCGTCGACCTGACCGGGCGAGAAGACGTGGAGCGGCTGCCCGTACACGTGGCCACCAAGCGCCTGCTCGGCATCGAGATCCAGCACATGAGCCTGTTCCCGTGGGAAGCCTCGGCCCCCATAAAGCTCGCCATCGCACTGGCTCGCGCGAAATACACTTGAGCTTTGCACCGATCGGGTCTCTTTCCGCTTGCCTCGCCATGGGCGGCTCAATCATCATGCGCCGCCTCGGACAGGCTGCAGCGGGGAAGGTGGTGCCCGGCCGCAGCTCCCGTCCGGAAACGGAAGCGCAGCACGGATGATCGGCGTCGTCATTGTCGCTCACGGAGGCTTGGCCGCAGAGTTCCGCGCCGCTCTGGAACACGTCGTCGGGCCGCAGGAGCAGCTCGAATCCCTGTCCATCGGCCCCGACGACGACGTGGAGGCGCGCCGAACGGAGCTGATCGAATCGGTGCGGCGGGTGGACTCCGGCGGCGGCGTCATTGTCCTCACCGACATGTTCGGCGGCACGCCGTCGAATCTCGCCATCTCGGTGATGGCCGAGACCGGTGCCGAGGTCCTGGCCGGCATCAACCTGCCCATGCTGATCAAGCTTGCCAGCGTTCGCGGCGAGGCGGCGCTCCCGGCGGCGGTCAATGCCGCCAAGGAGGCCGGACGCAAGTACATCAGCGTCGCCAGCCAGGTCCTCTCCGGCGAGCCCTAGCGGGTCCCGGCGAGGCATCGAGAGTCCCCTCCGTGCCGAACAGCAACAAGCCAAGCGCCGAGGTCACCATCCGCAACCGCAAGGGGTTGCACGCTCGCGCCTCGGCCAAGTTCGTCAAGTGTGCCGAAGCCTTCGACGCCACGGTGCGGGTCATGCGGGACGGACACACCGTCGGCGGCACCTCGATCATGGGCCTCATGATGCTCGCCGCAGGGCCCGGCTCGGTGATCACGCTGGAGGCGGAAGGCCCGGAAGGCCCCGAAGCCATCGAGGCTTTGGTGGCCTTGGTGGAGGCGGGCTTCGGGGAAGAAAGCTGAGGGGTTGAAGGGCCTTCGCCCCGCCGCAGCGCAGACATAAGGACTTCTTTATATCTTTATTGCGCCACCGCTCGGCAGCGGTTATAGAGGCCACCTCCTCCTCCCCATGGGGAGGGGCCGACCCATTTCACCGCCCTTCGTCACATGCCGCGAAGGCAAATGCTGGCCCGACCAGCCGGAGAAGCAGCCATGACGCGTCGCAACGACTACGCCGTTAAGGACATCGGCCTCGCCGAGTTCGGCCGCAAGGAGATCTCGCTTGCCGAGACGGAGATGCCGGGCCTGATGGCAACACGGGAGGAGTACGGCAAAAGCCAGCCCCTGAAGGGCGCCCGCATCGCCGGCTCGCTCCACATGACGATCCAAACGGCGGTGCTGATCGAGACGCTCAAGGCGCTGGGCGCAGACGTGCGCTGGGTGTCCTGCAACATCTACTCGACGCAGGACCATGCGGCCGCGGCCATCGCCGCCGGCGGGACCCCGGTATTCGCCATCAAGGGCGAAACTCTGAAGGACTACTGGGACTATACGCTGCGTCTTTTCGAGTGGGGCGATGGCGGCATGCCCAACTTGATCCTCGACGACGGTGGTGATGCCACGCTGTTTGTGCACCTGGGCGTCCGCGCCGAGGGCGGCGACACGGCGTTTCTCGACAAGGCGGGCTCGGAAGAGGAGGAAATCCTCTTCGCCCTGCTGAAGAAGACGCTCAAGGAAAAATCCAAGGGCTGGTTCGGCGAGCTCGGCCGATCGATCAGGGGCGTATCGGAGGAGACGACGACGGGCGTGCATCGCCTCTACGAGATGCAGAAGAAGGGCACGCTGCTGTGGCCCGCGATCAACGTCAATGACAGCGTGACGAAATCCAAGTTCGACAATCTTTACGGCTGTCGCGAGTCCCTCGTCGACGGCATTCGCCGCGGCACCGACGTGATGATGGCCGGAAAGGTCGCCATGGTTGCCGGCTACGGCGATGTCGGCAAGGGCTCGGCTGCCTCGCTGCGCCAGGCCGGCTGCCGGGTGATGGTATCGGAGATCGATCCGATCTGCGCGCTGCAGGCGTCGATGGAAGGCTACGAGGTGGTGACGATGGAGGATGCCGCACCGCGCGCGGATATCTTCGTCACCGCCACGGGCAACAAGGACGTCATCACCATCGAGCACATGCGCGCCATGAAGGACCGCGCCATCGTGTGCAACATCGGCCACTTCGACAACGAGATCCAGGTCGCGTCGCTCAAGAACCTGAAGTGGAACAACATCAAGCCGCAGGTGGACGAAATCACC
>DATFCC010000023.1:0-3094 GCA_035253505.1 Hyphomicrobiaceae bacterium | reverse complement strand
CCAGCCTCGATTATGATTTGGGAGCAAAGGCATTAGACTACGCGCGTCTCGGCCTGCCGGAGTTGTGGGTGATCAACGCACAGACTTTGATCACCACGGTCCATCGCGATGCACAGCTGACCGGCTATACTGATCGGTTCGATATTCCTCCGAACGAGTTGCTGCAGCCGCTCCGCGCTGGCCATCTTGCCGTCCGCCTTGCTGATCTCGATCTCGGGTCCGGCTAAAGTCCGGCGAACCATGCCCGTGCGCGCGAGCATCAAAGCCGCGCGTTCGAAATTCTTCCCTGAAAGCACGGTCACAGGCTCATTGCCGGCCGCGCCAACCCCCCGTGTGTCCACAGAAATACTGTGACTGTGGCTCGCGTGCATGGACTTTGCCGTTTCTTCCACCGTAAGCTGATGGACCTGTGTGAGGTCTGCTCGGCGGGGTAAGGGGGCGGACATGTACGTGCAGCAGCTCGCGGTATCGATCGTCGTCTACGCCGTCATCGGCTACGCCATCTACGCGTTGTGGCGGCGCAGCCGCTCGCGCCTGGAGCCGGACGAGTTGCTGCCCACCGGCGACGCCACGCGCTATGCCCTGGCCTCCGCGGTGCTCAACGGCGCCGCCTTCCGCCGGCGCGTCATCCGGCTCGCTCGCCACCGCTACCGCGCCAAGGCGCCCGAGCTCGGCCTCGACTTCCCCCTGCTGTATGCGGCCTGCCGCAAATTCGAGCGTGAGGACCGCATCTACGACTGGCTGGTCGTGGTGACCGCGCTGCTCGCCCTGCCCTACATCCTGTTCTTCGTCGATCCGCGGGCGATCTACATGCTGTTCGGCCCGGCGGTCGTGCAGTACGGCTGGATACCGGTGCCGGTGGTGCTGCTGATCCTGGTGGTGAAGGCGGTGCGCGACGTCAATCGCGTGACGCCGTTCCTCCGCGACGACTACAACGCCGCCGAGGTCCGCCAGAGATTCCTCGATGGCGCCTCCGAGGTGCAAGGGCCCACGCCCGCCGACAACGTGGTCTGCTATGGCCGGCGCCAGCCGTTCGTGGGGCTCGGCGTGCAGTTCGCGGGCTGGCAGGTGGCGGTGGAGATGGACCGCAAGGCCAACGGCCCGCTGGCACCCCTGCGCAACGGCCATGCGTCGGCCCAGGTGGACGTGCATCAGCTCCTCGGCGCCGTCGACGACAGCATCCGGGCGCTGAACATCCCGCAGCTCGAGATGAAGTTCCCGCTGTTCGTGAGCGGCATCGATGTGGCGCAGATCAAGCCGCTGCTGCCGGAGAAATTCGCCGCGCCCCGGGCGCAGGCGGACGGCGAGACGCTGTCGGCGTTCTGGTACCACGCCGACCCGCGCGCCCGCTGCTACCGCTGGTATCTCATCACCGACTGGAACGGCGAGCTGGTGTTCTCCTACATGCTGCGCATCTTCCGCCGCGGGCCGTCGCTGGCGATCGAGACGGCGCAGCTCATCCTGCCGCCCATCGACGTCAAGTACCGCCGCATCGACACGCTCGAGCACAGCCCCATCCGCGCCTGGATCGGGGCGGTGTTCGGCGCAATCGCGCGCTCACCGCTCGGGCTGCTCTACGCGGTCATGGGGGCCCTGCAGCACGTGCTCGAGCTTCTTGGCATCGCCGACCGGGGTGAGCGGAGCGAGCGCCGCCGCATCGCGCGCAACCCTGCCTACAACTACGGCGCCAAGGAAGCCATTCGCGAGATCATGGCGGCACGCGATTTCCATGTCTACTTCCAGCGCGTGGACGCGCGCCAGCACTTCACGGCCATCGACCGTCGCATCCTCAACACGCTGACCGAGACCCTTCAGAACGCCGGCATCGACGTATCGAGCCTCATCGGCCAGGCGCAGACCATCATCAACAATTCGACCAACATCGTCGGCAATACGGTGACGGGTAACACGGGGCCGGTCACCCTGGGCGATATTGGCGCCGGATCCACGGTCGGCGCCCCTGGTGCAACGGGCCTCGTGCAGCAGGCTGCGGGAGCGCTCAAGGCGAGGGCATCGGCATGACCAATCGGAGCTGGAGCTCGCTCGACATCTCCGGCAACAGCGGACCGGTGACGCTTGGCGATATCGGCGCCGGGGCCGCCGTCGGTGCCGGCGGCAACGTGACGGCGAGCGGGCTGCCGCCGCAGGTGCTGGCGGCGTTCAATGCGCATTTCGAGACGCTGGTCACGTCGGTTGCGCAGGCGGCGCACGCGCAGGCCTTCGGCCAGCAGCGTATCGATGCGCTCGCCGGCGAGCTCGACCGGCTGCGCAAGGCGGTCCTCTCCGACCAGCGCGACGAGCGCGAGTTCAAGTCGGCGGTGTCGGGATTGTGGAGCAAGCTCAATCTCGTTGCCGAGGGCGCCCATATGGCGAGTGGGCTGGCGCAGGCTGCCACAGCCATCGCCAGGCTCTTCGGCTGGACGCTGGCGCTCTGATGGCGTGATCGCACCCGGCATTCGCCTCAGCGTGAAGGCGTGCCTGTGATCGTGCGCGGACACGGTCGAGCACAACCGCAGATTGGCGGGGATCGGGGCCGCGATGGACCACAGGAGCGGCCGCAACCACCTGCGGCAAGCCGCCGCTGCCGGTGCGGTGGCCCTCGGATCGTCCTACATGGCGAATGACGGGCTCGCGCAAGCGCCCTGTCCGGAAGGTGTTGGAGGGATTGGTGGCACAGGATCAGGCGCGCACCGACCATTCGACCGCACTGCAACCCGCCGGTGCAATGCCCTCGACGCTCGCCGGCTCGCTCATCGTCAAGACCTTCGAATCGGTGGGCGATATTCCGCGCGACGACTGGGAGCGCCTGCTGCCCGGCGAGCCGGAAAACTGGGACTTCTACAGGGCCGCCGGAACCGTGCCGCCGCCGGGCTTCACGCTGGGGGCGATCGCCGCCTACGCCGAGGGAAAGATCGTGGCGGCAGCGCCCCTGTTTCGCACGCGCTATCGCATCGACACGCCGTTGCAGGGGCGCCTGCGCCAGGTCAGCGACTGGATCTACGAGCGCTGGCCGCGGCTCCTGAGCTTCCTGGTGGTCGGCATCGGCTCGCCCATGTCGGACAACTGCGCGTTGGGCTTTGCGTCGGGCCTCTCG
>DATFCC010000022.1:0-9870 GCA_035253505.1 Hyphomicrobiaceae bacterium | reverse complement strand
GCCGAGGTGGCGGACGTGCGCGTGCTGGTCACGGCTCCCGGCCTCGGCGATGACATCCAGGCCATGAAGGCCGGCCTCATCGAGATCGCCGACGTGATGGTGGTCAACAAGTCCGACCGCGAGGGTGCAGAACGGACGGCGCATCAGTTGAAGGCCGCGCTGTCGTTGCGTGCGCACGAGCGCGCGCAAGTGCCTGTGGTGCTGACATCGGCCATCACCGGCGAGGGCCTCGATGCTCTGGGTGCGGCGATCGAAGACGTGGGTGCAGTCGCGCTCACCCGGACGCCCCAGGAACGGCGGCGGCGGCGCGCGCGCTATCTGATCGCCCGGGCCGCAGCCGAAGCCATTGCCGAGCGCATCCGCAAGGATGAGCGGCACGAGCTCGATGCGCTCGCCGACGCCGTCCTGTCGGGTGGCGTTCTCCCTGCGGATGCCGCGCAGAAGCTGTTGAGGTAGCTGGAGGCGGCGGGAGATCTCCCGCGTGCCTCGCATCGCAATCAGGCTGCGCGCTGGCAGCGTTGGATGACGTCCGACAGCAGCCGCACGGCCGTTTCCAGCAGCAGGCGCTCCGGCAGCCGTTCGCCGGCGTCGGTTATCAGCCCGTCGGCGAGGGACGGCTCGGGAAAGAGGGTCGGCCGGTCCGGGAAGTAATCGCGCGCGATGCTGTCGTTGCCGGTGAGATAGGGCTCGAGGATGGCGCGGCGGCGGGCCAGGGCCTCGGCAAGGGCGATAGGGGTCGCCAGCGCCTTCTCGCCCGCCGTGTCGGCACCGCTCGATGCCTCGGCCGCCACAGAGACCAGCTCCTCGGAGACGATGCGCGCCTCCTCGCCCGCGAGCAGCGCATTCATGCGCCGCTTGACCGCGACCAGCGACATTGGAAGGCGCTGGTTGAGACGGGCCGGCAAAGGCTTCAGAGGTGCCGTATCGAAGCCGATCTTGTCCGCCACGTCATGCCAGACCGCGTCCGGCGAGCGGAAATCCTCATAGACGGATACCAGGACGTTCTCTTTGCCGAACGCGGCCGCCCAGCGCGCCAGCAGCGCTGCGTAGTCGCAGAACGAAAGGTCGGGAGCATAGCGCTCGGGCCGATCGGGATCGGATGTTCCGTTCAGGAGGAAGCTGTCGAACGACTCGGCATAGAGCCGGCTTTTCACAACTTGATTGTAGAGCGAGTCCAGGATGCTGTCCTGGCGGCGCAGGTGCACGAGGATGCGCACGGGGTAGGGCTCGAGGGCAGCCCGCAGACGCGCCGGATCGCGCATGAAGGTGAGGCATTCCGCGCTCATGACGATCTTGCACGCGCCTGTGCCGGCTATCTCTGCCCGGAGCCGCGCAAGGAGCTGCCGGTCGTGAAAGTCCGATGTCATGAACGCCAGCCATGGCACGCTCTCCGGCTCCAGGCCCGCGACGAGCGGCCGATGCAGAAGCGAATGCCCGTCATGCCGTCCCATGCTCGTGGGATAGAGCACGCCCTGCTCGAGCAAGCGGTCCCGGTTCAGCGTGAACGATCCCTGTATCGAGGTCGTCGCCGTCTTGGGGATGCCGATGTGCAGGAAAACGACCGGCAGGTCGATGCCTGCAGTGTGCGCCCCCTCGGCCGCGGATCGCGCGCCGCGTCTGCAATCCGCAAGGCATGCGAGCTGGACCCCGCCGAACAGGAGGCCCTGGACACCATCGCCGCGAAACTGCGGGGAGCCACTGGTGTCGGCAAGGCAAACATAGACGACGAGCGTGCCGTCGCGGCTGAGGACGTCAACGGCCGGCCTGAGCCAGGTCGCCCGCACGCCCCCATCGTGCGAGCGGGCCGCGACCTGATCGGATGTCCCATCGTCGCCGATCCCAGGTGAGGCAAACACGGATGGCGCCCCTGTGCCGTCGCGTGCGTCGAGCATGATGCGGCCGGCCCATTCGGTTCGGAGCTGGGCACTCACGCGATAGACGCGGCCGGGCTCGAGGCCATGGAAGGCGATGCCGATGCGGTGGTAGCCATCGGTCGGTGCCACGCGCAGACGCAAGACCGGCTGACCATCGAGGCACGACTCCGCCAGCGTCTCGACGAGCTTCAACCCGTGGCATCCATCCCACCGCGGCGCGCCGGGCTTCGTCGCATCGAGCGCGGGCAGCTCGTCAGCCGTCGTGCAGGAAAGGCGCGGATCGTTGGCGGCGTCGTCCAAGAGCACCTCGAGAAGCAAGAGGGCAAATCGATCACGGCACCGGCTGCGACCACCAGGTGTCGAGGTCGTAACCGCCGAGCGGATGCACCTGCGGGTAGCGCAGACGGCTCCAATGCGCCACCCACACTTTCGGCAGGAAGAACAGCGGAATGGCGTAGTCCCCTGAGATCAGGACCCGGTCGAAGGCTCGCACCGCGGAGGTGAAGTCCTGCGCCGAGCGCGCGGCGAGCAAGGCGTCGATCATGGCGTCGGCGGCGGGGTTCTTGACGCCGGGATAGTTGAGCGAGCCTTCGATGTCGGCGGCCTTGCTGCTCCAACGATTGATCTGCTCGTTGCCGGGCGACAGCGAAGCGCTCCAGGTCCACTGGATCATGTCGAAGTCGAAGCTCTTCAGGCGCGACCAGTATTGCGGCGTGTCGACCTGGCGGATGCGCAGGCCGATGCCGAGCCGCTCCAGGTTGCGCGCGTAGCTGAGTACGAGGCGCTCCTGCTGGCGCGTCTGGGCGAGAAACTCGAGCGTCATGGGGACGCCATCCTTCACCAGGCGACTGCTCTCCAGCTTCCAGCCGGCTTCGGTGAGAAGGCGATGGGCTGCCTGCATGCTGACGCGATTTTCCCCTGTGCCGTCGGTGGCGGGCTGGCTGAAGGTTCCCTCCATGACCTCCGGCTTGACGAGGTTCGCATAGGGCGCCAGCAGGGCCCGCTCGGTGGCATCCGCCGGCCGGCCGTGGGAAGAGAGCTCCGAGCGCTCGAAGTAGCTCTGCGTGCGGCTGTAGGCGCCGTCGAACAGGCTGCGGTTGATCCACTCGCCGTCGAACATCAAAATGAAGGCGCGGCGCACGCGTGCGTCCTGGAACAGCGGGCGGCGCGTATTGAAGACGAGCGCCTGCATCCCGGACGGCAGGCGCGTCGCGAACTCGCGCTTGAGCACACGACCGTCGGCGGCGGCGGGGAAGTTGTAGCCCTCCACCCATCGGCTCGGGTCGTCCTCCACGCGGACATCCACCTCGCCGGCCTTGAAGGCTTCGAACAGCGAGGAGGCGTCCCGGAAGAATTCCTGCCGGATCTCGGCGAAATTGAACCGGCCGCGCGCAACTGGAAGATTGCGCGCCCACCAATCCGGGTTGCGCCGGTAGGTCACCGAGCGTCCGGCATCGACTGCGGCGACGATGTAGGGGCCGCTGCCGATTGGCGGTTCCAGGGTCGTGCGGTCGAAGGTCTCGGCGTCGAGACGGTGGCGCGGCAGTATCGGCATCAGGCCGAGGATGAGCGGGATCTCGCGGTCCCCCGGCTCGGAAAAGGTGAAGCGGACGCTGCGTGGGCCCACCTTCTCCGCGAGCGCCACCTTGCCGTAGTGGGAGCGGTGATAAGGCCAGCCCTTCTCCTTGAGCACAGCATGGCTGAACAGGACGTCGTCCGGCGTGACGGGCGTGCCGTCCGAGAAGCGTGCCTCCGCGCGCAGGTTGAAGGTGATGGCGCTGCGGTCCTCGGGCAGGTCGACGCTTTCCGCGATCAGCCCGTAAAGTGTGAACGGTTCGTCGCCGCCGCGCGTCATCAGGCTCTCGTAGACGTAGTCGCGCAGGTTGGCTGGTGTCACACCCTTGATGATGAACGGATTGAGGCTGTCGAAAGTGCCGAGCGTCCCGAGCACCAGGCGTCCTCCCTTGGGAGCGTCCGGGTTGACATAGGGAAAGTTCTGGAAGCCGGCGGCGTGCTTGGGCACGCCGTGCATGGCGATGGCGTGGACCGGCTCGGCTCGCGCTGGTACGACGCCCGCGAGGCAGGCGGCCAGCAGTGCCAGGCTCCTTCTCCAGTGCGCCATTGCGCTTTGACACTCCCTTTGGTCGGCGCACCTGTTGCGGTTTCACCGCTCCGCACGCCTCGCCGCCCTGCCCGCCGCTAGGTCGGGGCCAGCCTGCTTAGCGCCACGTGGCCGCCGGGTCACGTGACGCTTGCGTCAGGTGGATATTTCCTCATCCGCCGCGGGCGCGCGTCACGGGATTGCCGCATTCCAGCCATTAGTGCGCGACAGCGCGCTCCTGGCGCGAGCAATCGTCTTTCGGGGCCCGAGACGGCTGCAGCCGTCTCGCAGGGAAAGGTTCGATATGACAATGGCAAGTCGCTCTTTGCAGATCGCACGAGGCAAACTGGGTCTCGCTGTTGCCGCAGCCCTTTCACTGGCGGTCGGCACGGCCGGCGCCCCCGGTGTGGTCGGGGCGCAGCAGGCGCCCGCCAAGAAGACCCCGGCGGCACCTGCGCAGAAGGGCGCTGCACCGCCCGCGGCTGCACCCGCCGCCGCCCAGAGCGCCTGGGTCAAGCTCTGTGAGAAGGCGAATGCCGTCACCAAGAACAAGGAGGGCAAGGACGAGAAGAAGGAGATCAACATCTGCCTCACCCACCATGAGCGGCTCGACGGCAATTCGGGCATGGTGCTGGTGTCGGCCGCCCTGCGCCAGGTCGAGGGTCAGGACAAGCTGCACTTCATGGTGATGGTTCCGCTGGGCATGCTGATTCAGCCGGGCATGCGTGCCGCCATCTACCCCAAGGACCTGTGGGAGAAGGTGCAGAAGAACGAGAAGATCGACGAGAACAAGGTCAAGGGCATCAAGCTCGGGTTCACGCTGTGTCATCCCGCCGGTTGCACGGCCGAGGTGGAGGCGACCGACGAGTTGATCAACGACCTGAAGACATCGGGCGGGCTCGTGGTGTTCGCCATCAACGCCGGCGGACAGCCCGTGCCGTTCCCCGTACCCCTCGTGGGCTTCCCCGAGGCCTTTGCCGGAAACCCCGTCGACAACAAGCAGTACGGCGAGGCACGCAAGCAATTGATGCAGCAGATCGCGCAACGCCAGCAGGCGCAGTACGAGGAATACAAGAAGAAGCAGGAGGAAGCCGCGAAGGGTGGTGGAGCGCCCGCCACCACCGGTGCCACGCCCGCCCCGCCGGCGAAGAAGTAGCCTTCTGCGCAACCTTCAGCGCCGCCGCGCCTCGCGCGGCGGCTGCATGACCCGGCGGGCCAGGCCTCGCAAGCTTGTCGTGCGGCAAGCGAGGCGCGGCCCTGTCAGTGCGGCTGCTGCAGGAACAAGGGTCGGTAGCTGCCGTCGTCGGTCACCGAGAACAGCTCGCCCACCTGCGGATGGCGCAGGGGCTGGCCCGATGCGTCCGGAAGCAGGTTCTGCTCGGATACGTAGGCGATGTATTCGGTATGATCGTTCTCGGCCAGCAGGTGATAGAAGGGCTGATCCTTGCGCGGACGGAGCTGCGCCGGAATCGACTGCCACCACTCCTCCGTGTTGTTGAACACGGGATCGACGTCGAAGATGATGCCGCGAAAGGGATGGATACGGTGGCGCACCACCTGCCCGACCGTATATTTCGCGCGCTGGAAGTTAGTCATCGGCTTTTCCCTGCGACAAGCCTGACCGTCCCCGGCCGTCGATACCACGGCTGGTGTAACCCGCAATGCGGCACTTCGGTTTCCAACGAGGTGTTGCCGCCGTGCATGGCTGCTGCAACCCAAAGTCCACAGCTCGCCCATCACAGTCCGTAGAGAGCCTTGCGCTCGGGGTCCCGGCTGGCGACCAGCTTGGCCAGATCGAGAATGACCTTGGCCTGCTTCCAGGTGGCGTCGTCCTGCATTTTGCCGTCGATCATCGCTGCGCCGCTGCCGTCCGGCATGGCCTCGACGATTCGCTTCGCGAAAGCCACCTCCTGGGCATCGAGACTGAACACGCGCTTGGCAATATCGATCTGGCTGGGATGCAGGGTCCAGGCGCCGACGCACCCGTGCAGGAAGGCGTTGCGGAACTGCGCCTCGCACGCCTCGCCATCGGCAAAGTCGCCGAATGGTCCGTAGAAGGCCTTGATGCCGTATGCCGCGCATGCGTCCACCATGCGTGCCAGCGTGTAATGCCACAGGTCCTGCTGGAAGAACGCCCTCGCCGCGCCGCCAGGGGCGGGATCACCGAGGATGCCGTAGGCCGGATGGCCGCCGCCAACGCGGGTCGTCTTCATGCCGCGCGAGGCCGCCAGGTCTGCCGGACCCAGGCTCATGCCGTGCATGCGCGGACTCGCGCCGGCGATCGCCTCTACGTTCTTCACGCCTTCGGCCGTCTCCAGGATGGCATGGATCAGCACCGGCTTGCGCAGCGCGTGCTTTGCCTCGAGCTGCGCGAGGAGCTGGTCGAGAAAATGAATGTCCCAGGGGCCTTCGACTTTCGGCAGCATGATCACATCGAGCTTGGCCCCTGCTGCCGGCACGATCTCGAGAATGTCGTCCAACGCCCATGGCGAGTTGAGTGCGTTGATGCGCGTCCACAGGCCGGTCTGGCCGAAATCGTGGGCGGTGGCCATGGCGATGAAACCCTGCCTCGCGGCCACTTTCGCGTCGGCCGGGATCGCGTCCTCCAGATTGCCGAGCACAACGTCGACCTTGGGGATGAGCTCGCCGATGCGCGCGCGAATCTTCTCGTTGTGCGGCGGCACGAAGTGGACCATGCGTTCCAACCGGACCGGAAGCTGCCGATAGGGCTCCGGCGCGCCGATGGCGAGGGCTGCGAAGTGCTTGGCGGGCGTGCGGATGGCGGACATCGGGGAAGCACCATGGCTGCGCTGCAAGGAGGCTATTAGGACCACGGCTCGAAGCTAGTCAAACGCCAGTTTTCCCGCGCGGGAGCCCAAGTGCCGGACGCCCCTAGCCCCATCTGCGATTGCTCCACATCCATTGCTCGGGCGCATCGCGGATCCAGTCCTCGAATTGGCGCTGCATGGCCGCGGTGATCCACTTGACGTCATCGGCCTGGCTGGCCGTGCGCGGCACCTTGAGCTCCTTGACCTCGATCCGGAAACGGCTTTGCGTGCCGACGCGGAGGCATCGCGACATCCAGATGCGTGCTCCGAGCCGGCGCGCGATCATCGCCGGAATCGTGACGGAGGGAGCCGGCTTGCCGAAGAACGGCACCGGCAGCCCGGTGCGATCGTGCAGATCGCAGACGAGCCCGAGACGGCCACCGTCGCGCACGAAACCCATGATGCGGCGCGCCGTGGTCTGGCCTTCCTCGCGATCGCGGCCTTTGCCGAGCAGGCCGCCGGGATAGAGAATCTGGCGCGCCTCGCGCACGTACTGGTCGACGTAGGGGTTCTTGACGGTGCGATAGACCGCCGCGGGATTGTTGCCGGCGAGCGTGAAGGGCCAGATCGCCAGCTCCCAGTTGCCCATGTGCAGGGAGACGCCGATGGCGGAGCCGAGCTTGTCCTTGTAACGGCGGTGGATGTTCTCGCTCACGATCTCGATGCGGGCGGGATCGGCAAGAATGCGGTCGATCTGCATGGTCTCGGCCATGACGCGGCCGAGATTCTCCCACATGGCGAGCGCGATCGCCTGGCGCTCCTGCAGCGTCTTCTCGGGGAAAGCGATGGCGAGGTTGTCGAGTGCGCGCTGATGACGGCGGTCGAAGCGCGCGAAAAGTCGCCATGCCCTGCCGCTGAGCGTCACCCCGGCTTCGAGGGGCACGGCGCGGAGCAGCGCACCGACCAGGCGCAGGCCCGCGTATTCCGCGCGATAGCGAAGGTGCTTGAGGGTGGGCATGCGTCTCTTTCGTCAGGATGCGGTCGACGGGCGCAGCAGGAGCGACCCGGATTGCCGAGCGAGGCGCTGCGCGTCAAGGCCTCGCGGCGTGCGCGCCCCCGCCGCTCTGCATAAGGCGCGGCACCGGGCCGGGCGCCTGCAGTCCGCTTCGCATCAGCAGGTGTCGCAGCGGGCCGAAGTTGGCCACCAGATGCAGACCGACCCCGCGCATCGCCTGGACGGGCAGGAAATCGAGAAGCAGCGAGCGGTTGAGCAGATCAACCGACACCACGCGGCCCAGGGTGTCGGCGATGCGCGCGTCGTGGTAGGCCGCCAGTGTGGCGTCATTGCCGATATCCTCGCCATGAGCCATGGCATTGCTGATACAGTCGGCGAGCACGGCGGCATCGCGCAGGCTGAGGTTCAGGCCCTGGGCCCCGATCGGAGGCAGGACGTGTGCCGATTCCCCAACCAGCGCCACGCGTTGCTGTCCCATGCGATGGGCAGCGAGTCCGGACAAGGGAAAACACGCGCGCGGGCCGATCTCGTCAAGCTCGCCCAGCAGCCCCTGCAGCCGGCGCGCAAGCTCCACGCGAAATGCGCCAGCATCGAGGCCCGCGAGGCGCGCGGCGGCAGCCGGTTCCTCGACCCACACGAGGCTGGAGCGATCACCGGGGAGCGGCACCGTCGTGAGGGGGCCGGCGCGACGATGCAGTTCCGTGGCAATGCCTCCGTGCGGCCGGGAATGGCGGAAGCTCGTGGCAACGGCCGTCTGGCCGTAGTCCCAAGTCCGCGTGGTGATTCCGGCCGCCGATCGGCCGAGTGAGTCACGCCCGTCGGCGGCCACGACCAGTCCGGCGGTGATCGATCCACCCTCGGCCAGCTCCAGTGTGGCCGCCTCAGCCCCCGGCAGAATGCGCATTACGGAGCGCGTCTGCGCCCATTCAACGCCTGGATCGGCAGTTGCGCGTGCGTGGAGTGCCGCCTTGAGGACGGCATTGGGAACATTGGCACCGAAATCCGGCAATCCGGCCTCGCGCGCCTCGAACAGCACCTCCGGCGCGCGCAGCAACCCGCCCCGGTCATCGACGATGCGCACGCCAGTCAGCGCCGCGCTGTGGCCCCGGCAGGAGTCCCAGATTCCCAGGTTTTTCAGCAGCTCAACGCTGGTTGGAAGAAGCGCCGTGGTGCGTTGGTCGGCGGACATGCGGCCCGCATCGTGTGCGCCCGCAGCCACCGTGACGGACGCACCGGCCGCGCGAAGCGCAAGCCCTGCGGCCAGTCCCGTCAGCCCGGCACCGATCACCACCGCCTTGCTGGACGTGTCCGGATTCGGCCTCAAATGGGTGGTCCTCTGCGGGTCGCGCCTGCTCGGATGACGGGCTTTTGTCGAGAGCGCTGAAGCGGTTGCCGCCGCGGCGGGCATTCTGCCTCGAAAATTCGCTTGCTCGCGACGAATCATTGACGCGATTTTCCACAACTCCAAATAGCCCAAATTTGCGCCAGCGACTCGATTCGTTTCGTGGCCATTGCGCCACATGCGAGGGGGAAAGCTGTCGCGTTGGAGCTTTGTTTGTTTACGCTTCCTCAGGGAGTGCGTTAAGGCTTGGCACACGGTCCAGTCGGGCAGGCTGACGGCACTACTAAGCACCCGGCGGGCACGTAGCGAAACGGGAATTTCCTCGCTGATTAGCGTTAGTCCAACGGAGAAGTTGAATGATCGGGGGACTGTTGACCTTGTCAAGCACGTGCAGCCGGCTCGCTCTGGCGGCCGCTGCAGGCTTGTTCATCGGTGGCATGGCGATGCCGTCCGCCAAGGCAGCGGATCTGGGCGGCGACTGCTGCGCGGACCTGGAAGAGCGGGTTGCCGAGCTCGAGGCGACCACGGCCCGCAAGGGCAACCGCAAGATGAGCCTGACCGTCACCGGCCAGGTGCATCGCTCGGTGATCTGGTATGACGACGGCAAGTCGTCCACCACCTACTACGGCCTCGACAACACGAACTCGTCGAGCCGCTTCATCTTCACCGGCAGCGCCAAGGTGACGCCGAAGGTGTCGATGGGCTTCGAGATCATGATCGAGATCGAGGCCGGCGGCACGTCCTCCAAGGTCAGCCAGTTCGACGAGGAC